>DASVGM010000162.1:0-3149 GCA_036379555.1 Pirellulales bacterium
GTGGCGTTCCGTAATCGGTTTTGATAAACAAGACGGGCAATTCGCGCCCCTGGAGGATGGGCTTCCTAGCCCGTCAAGTCACGAGGATGGGCTTCCTAGCCCGTCAAAGCAGGAGGATGGATCTCTTGGCTCGTCAAATCAAACGGTGACGGCCTGGGAAGGCCATCCTACTGGAAAGCCGTTTCCGGCCTTGTTTGGTAAAACCGGTCGGTGGCGAAGCGCATGTCGGTCGTTTTGCTCGATCGCGGCGCTCGGCCTCAGCCTGGCGCTGGCCGCTAAACAGGGCCGCGCCCAAGAACCTGCGTACCTTGGTTCGGAGCGTTGCCTCGATTGTCACACGCAGCCTGGACCGCGGCGCGAGCGTGACGGCGCCACCGATTGGGTTAAACTTACCGAGGCCCATACCTGGCTGGAAATCGACAAGCATTCCCTGGCCTTTGACGTGCTCAAGGGCGAACGCTCGCAGACGATGAGCAAACGGCTAGGCTACGACGTTTCGCAAGACGACCGCTGTTTGAGTTGCCATGCCGGCGTGGTCAAAGAACATCCCCGGCCGAAAGGACGCGAGTTGGAGCTTGGTGTAAGCTGCGAAGCCTGCCACGGGCCAAGCTCGCTCTACGATCTGCCGCACACCAGCGCTTCGTGGCGCGCCAAAAGCGCCCAAGAAAAAGCCGCGTTGGGCATGATCGACGTGCGCGATCCGCTGCCCAACAGCGAGCAATGCTTGTCTTGCCATGTGGGCAACGCGGCCGAAGGCAAAGTGCTGACGCACTCGATGTATGCCGCGGGCCATCCGCCGCTGCCCAGCTTTGAGGCCGCGACGTTCGCTCAATCGATGCCGCCGCACTGGCGCCGCCTGAAAGACAAAGGCGACCGCGTGCGGGCCGACGCTGAACTACAACGAATCTCGCATGAGGCCGGGGGCGAAATACCGGAGGTCCGCTCGGTGGTGATTGGCGGCGTGGCGGCCCTGCGGGCGTCTTTGCGGCTGTTGGTTGATCGGCGGACGGCCGATCAAGCGACCGGCGGCTGGCCCGATTTCGCGCAGTATGATTGCGCGACCTGCCACCACGAATTGGAATTACCGAGTTGGCGGCAAAAGCGGACCACCGGCCGCCGGCCGGGTGAGCTGCTGCCGCCGGCGTGGCCGACGGTGCTGGCCGAACTGGCGGCGCATGAGATTGAGCGTCACGATGCGGCTCTCGGCAAGCGTCTTGCTGCCGAGTTCCAGGCGGCGCTGATCGGCGAGCTACCGGACCTCGGGGCCGTGCTTGCCGCGATCGACCAGATGCTGCCCGCGCTGGAAAAACTGCCTTACAATGAGGCCGCGGCCGAGGCGTTGCTCGGCGATCTTTGCCAAAGCGGGCAACGGCCGGATCTCGATTTTGACTCGGCCCGGCAGGTGGGTTGGGCGTTTGAGGCGATCTATAGCGCCGTGTTTGGCGAGCCGATCGACGGTTCGCAAAAAGCCGATTTGGCCCGTTTACGCCGGCTTTTGGCGCTTGACCTGCCGGCCACGCGCGACAAGGCCATTCTCGATCGTGCCCGCCAGCGGCGGATGTTCGAGGCGATTGGCGATTTTCAGCCCGGTCAGAAGCAAGAGGTCGGGCGAATCTTTGCATCGTTGGCGAGGCGATTGCCAAGCGATACCGCACGCGGGCGGAATTAATCGGCTATCCGAGAAATCGAGTTTGTAGCCAAGCACGCCCCACGGTGAGTTTTTGGACGGCCTACGGAGCTGCAGGGCGGGCCGTTGGCCTGACTGGAAGCCTCCACCTTTACCGCCTATTGCCCAAAGCGCATAATTGGTAGATTGAAGAAACATGGCGAACCTGGGAGGCCGGGGTTTGCTTGGGCACTGTCGGTATGCCGGATCTTTTTCATAACACCACGGCACAGGTTGTCATCTGGGTGGCGATTGGCGCTATTCTGGTGGTGGTGGGAATATACGTTGTGGCGAAGGTGCGCGAGACTTTTTCGGAAAGGGAGCCTGCGACCCATCAGTTGTTGGCGAATTTCCGCGAATTGCACACCCAGGGTGAGCTAGGCGACGAGGAATACCGAACAATAAAAGCGACGTTGGCGGCGCGCCTCCAGCGAGAGATAAAGGGTAAGGAAGAAGAGGCTTGAGACACTCTTCATCAAGCTTGCCAGGAACAGCGATGGACGCGGAATTGACGCTTGGCGATACGAGCGATCCATTTTTCGCGTCGGCAAACAAAACAAATCCGGGCCGCGCCACGTAAGGGAGGGTGCGCGGCACGGAGTGTTCGGCCGGTTGGCTCCCATCGCGGGAACAGGTTTCTGGTAAACCCGACGCTCTGGCGCAACACTATTTTACACTGCTCGACCGAAACAGTGGACATGGATGCCCCGAGGCCAGGACGAAACTGGCCACTCGAGCGACAACTTTGAGGTTCAACCCGGCGATCAGCGGCCAATGCGGCCGTCGTCGGGCAAGCGGAAAGGAGCTAGCATGCCCTCAGGTAGGGACGTGACCGGAGGTCGCCGTAGCGGCGGCACGACCAAGAAAAACGCGTTCTGTTCGTTCTGTCGCAAGAGCTACCGCGACGTCGGCCCGCTGGTGGAAGGCCCCGGCGACGTGTACATCTGCGGCGAGTGTATCGAGCTGTGTCAGTCGATTCTCGATCAAGAGCGGCGGCGCCGCGGCAGCAGCAAGCCGCTGTTCAACAAGGTGCCCTCGCCACGCGAGATCAAAGGCAAGCTCGACGAATATGTCATCGGCCAAGACTCCGCCAAGAAAGTCTTGTCCGTGGCCGTTCACACGCACTACAAACGCCTCATGCTCGGCAGCGAAGGCGGTGGCGACATCGAAATCGATAAGTCCAACATCTTGCTCATCGGTCCCACCGGTTCGGGCAAGACCTTGCTGGCCCGCACGCTGGCCCGCATGCTCAACGTGCCCTTCGCCATTGGCGACGCCACCACCCTCACCGAGGCCGGCTACGTGGGCGAAGATGTCGAGAATCTGCTGCTCAAGTTGCTGCACGCGGCCGATTTCGACCTGGAAAGCGCCCAACGCGGCGTGCTCTACATCGACGAAATCGACAAGATCGGCAAAACCAGCCAGAACGTCTCCATCACGCGCGACGTTTCGGGCGAAGGCGTGCAGCAAGCGCTGTTGAAGA
>DASVGM010000163.1:0-3129 GCA_036379555.1 Pirellulales bacterium
GGTTCAGAATCCTTAGAATCCACATCATTTGCGTCCCTTTGCTACCGCTTTCTTCACCGGGTCTTTCACCACCGTCGGTCGCATGCCAAGTTCAACGCGCCTCTCGTTCCACGCCTCGTCCGTCGGCTCCGACAGGAAGCCCATCGCATAAAACAGCTTCAGTTGCAGGTCTCTGGCACCGCGACAAAGATGCTCAGGCAGCCCGGTTCGCTTGTGGAATGCGTTGTTGTTGCCGGTCGAGTGGCAAATATGGCTCGACTCGTCGATGATTCGTTCGGTGATAACTGGCGCGACGAAAGATGTCTTTGCACCCGCGCGGAACGGGCAGGTGGCACACTTCGTTTGCCGCAAAGGTAGGTGTTCGGCGTTCATCAGTCCCACACTCCAGACTTCGTCTCACGTAGGTTTTCCTTATGGTCGGCGGTTCGCGTCATTCCAGAATGTCCGTAGCCTCCCGTTGTCAGGTAGCCGGATGCCCGCAACTCGGCTAGCACCACTTTCTTGCACTCCTTACAGGACTTGGTTTTACCGACGCGGTAGGCGACTTTGCAGCGATCGCACTTGGTATTCTTCATGGTTAGATACTAAGCACCTCTTGCACTGCGCCAGCGTCCAAGTCCAGATTCTCAACGCACCAATGCCGGTCGCACACGTCCGCGAACGAACCGGCCTCGCGTTCGCCAATTACGATGCCCAACGTCGTCACCTGCTCCGCCGCCGCCCAGCGCCGATAGTTGTCTACCATGTCGGCCTCGACTTCGACAATGGCGTCGGTGAGGATGACGACGTCGGTCTTACCTCTCTGTAGGCCACGGGCGACAAACTCCCTCCAGTAGTTGTTCGGCAGTTCTTCGATTGGCACGTCCAAGGTCGTGCCATCTCCATAAAAATGTTCCAGCCACTCGATGAGCGCGGCTTGGTCAGTGGCGCGCGGCGGACACGCGAGTCGCGTGCCAACGTTGCTGTCGGAGAACCCAACCAGAGCCGCCCAGCGATTTTGCTGTCGCGCGAGCCATGCCAGCGCCAAGGCGATGCCCTTGGCCGCGATGATCTTCTCGCCGCGCATGGATCCGGACTCGTCGACAACGATCACGATGGGGCCGGAACCCAGCCGCTCCACGCGATGCTGCCGATAACACAGCGACCGCCGTTGCGCCAGCCGATAGAGTGCGAGCGTCTCGACCTCGGGCACAGCGCCGGCCACTTGAGCCATTTCCCACGGCACGAGCCGCGATACATCGCCGCCCAACTCAATTCCGGTCAGTTCTCCGCGGCTGGCGGTTGTCTTGGTCCGTTGTAGCGCACGGCAGCGACGAATCGCCTTGCCGGCAAACTCCAGGATCTTGCGGAGCGTGTCGTCATTCCGCACGCGGCGGAAGTATGTTGCGAGCGCCTTTTGATCGAGCGTGCCGCCCGCACCGCCAAGACCCAGGCCGGCGGCCATGTCCTGCGCGGTGCTCACCGTTTCGCGGGCCGCCGCGCATGCCTTGGCGGTGGATCGGATACGGGCCACATGGTCGGCGATTGGTTCATCGTCGGCACCGGGCGCGGGTGAACCGTCTTTTGGCTGCGGTCGCTTGTCCAACTCGACTGCATATTCCTGCCACTGGTCGCAAAGGCTCTTGGCCGCCAGGCCGGAAAGGCTCGTGTCCAGTACCGTCTGCGCGCGGAGCGATTGATATTCGCTCGTCTCCATCAGTTGTCGCCACCACGCCGCGCGGTTGACGTCATGGGGACGTTCAGAAAAACGTGGCGATGGCTCAAACAGGCTGGCGTGGGCATCAGCCGCGATGAGCGGCTCGACTTCGCCGGCCTCAAGCTCTTGCCACTCGGCCGACAGATCGGCGCCACGGCGGCGCCCCCATCGATCGACAGCGAGCACGGTTTCGGACCCCGGCACGGTCGTGATCGAGTCGTGTTCGGTCATGGCCAGCGCGGCGGACGGCCCGGTTTGGTCGCGTTCGGCGAGTAGGCTGGAAAGTTCGGTCACGCCGGCTTCTCCCAAATCTCCAAAATCGGTTTGGCAAAAAACTCGGCCAGCTTCACGCACGTCGATAGGTACACGTCGTTGCCGCATGTTTCGATTTGGTGATAGCCAGCACAACTCAGGCCGACAGCAGCAGCCACTTCCCGTTGAGTAAGGCCAAGTGACGTTCGCAGTTCGCGTAGGTTGCACCTCCATACGCGCCGGCAAGCCCGTGGCTCCTGGCCGGTCCGTGTGCGTTTCGACTTCGCTAGCTTTTCGGCTGGACTCATTCACCCGCCCCCATGCCGGCAAGCAGCTTCTCGACCGACGACGATTCCAGCCCCATCACCTGCGCCTGTAACCGCACACGCTCCCGCTTGATGTACGCGAGCGTCTTCGTCGCCCGCCCGTTGCCGCTGACCGACAGTTTTTTAGCTTCCGCCTCCGACGCTTCCAGCTTCTTCACGGCCGCCATCTTCTCGCCCATGTCGCCGGCCGCGCTGACCGCCTCGTCGACCTCTCGCAAGATTTCCGTCAGGCGCGCCCCGACTGGGTTGGCGACGCGGCGAATGATCTCGCCGGCCTTGTCTGCGTGTTCCGGCAAATCCCAAAGCACGTCTGTCAAGCATTCCATGTGCGCCGGCTCGACCTGGGCACCGCCGTGCAGCACTGCCGACGCGCGCGCCACGGCCAGCGCCTTGCGGCAGCGCCGGTCGCTTGGGCAGATACCGGTGTCGTGCAACTCGTCAAGGATGTTGAGCAGGCACGATTTGGCGTCGTCGCCGACGGGCAGAGCGAGGGAGGCCGCGTGTGCCGCCTCCACGTCCGCCATGCCGACGACGCACGTTACCGCCGGCAAATCGCCGAACAAGAGCGATTGGCGCCCCTGTGGGCTGACAGGTCTCACGACGCGGCGAATCAACCAACGATCGAGAATCGCCGCCTGGTCCGCCGTGTCCGACCACGAATTGCTCGCGCCCACCGCGCTTACCAGCGGTGCCTTCACTTGCAGCGTGCCGACCAGCGCTTGCCGCTCCGGGCCAAGCAGGTGCAAGAGCGTGTCGCGAATGGCGTCAGAGCCGCGAAACACCTCGTCCAGAAAAAGTATCTCGCAATCGGTGACACTGCCGTCGCCGACGTGCTCGTAGCGGTCGTCGCGCAGC
>DASVGM010000164.1:0-2252 GCA_036379555.1 Pirellulales bacterium
GAAAGGCCGCGTCAAACTGATATTTCTTGGGCGCCGCCAGCGTGAAACGCATTCCCAATCGACCGCAGCCGATCGCCAAACTTCGGGCCACGTTGTTGCCGTCGCCCACGTAAGCCAAAGTCCGCCCCTGCAACGACCCCGCCAGCTCGCGCAGCGTGAACAGGTCGGCCAGGGCCTGGCAAGGATGCAAGTAGTCGGTCAGGCCGTTGATCACCGTACACGTCGAATGCTCGGCCAACTCCAATAGCTTTTTGTGCGACCTAGCGCGGACCACGATGGCGTCGACGTAGGTGCTGAGCACGCGGGCGAAATCGGCGATCGATTCGCGCGAACCCCAACCGACCTCTTCGCCCAAAAAAAGGCTGCTGCCGCCCAAGTGGACGATGCCCGCCTCAAAACTCACGCGCGTGCGCAGCGACGGCTTTTCAAACAGCAGCGCGATGACTCTGCCCGGCAAGAGCGGCTCGCGCACGCCCAGCGTGTGCTTGCTCTTCAAGTCTTCGCTAATGGCGAAAATGCGCTCGATCTCGGCGCTGGAAAAATCAGAGAGTGCTATCAGGTTTCGCATATCTTATTCCTCGCCGGGCAGCTTGAGCACCTCGGCCAGGATGTCGCAGGCGGCGTGCGCCTGCTCGGCCGTGAGATTGAGCGCCGGCAACAACCGCAAAACCGTGCCTTGCGTGCAGTTGATGAGCAGCTTGCGTTCCAGGCAGGCTTTGACCACCGGCGCGCCTTCGCGCGCCAACTCCACGCCGATCATCATGCCCAACACGCGCACGTCTTCAATCACGTCGCATTGCCCGCGCAGCTCCTCCAGGCGCTCGCGAAACACCTCGCTCACCTGCTGGGCGTGCGTGAGCAGGTTTTCGTCTTCAATCATTTGGATGGCCGCGATGCCGGCCCGCGCGGCGATGGGGTTGCCGCCGAAGGTGGCCGCGTGCATGCCCGGACGCAGGCTGGGGGCGATCTCCGGCTTGGTCAACAGGGCGCCGCCCGCGATGCCGCCGCAAACGGCCTTGGCCAGTGTCATCACGTCAGGCGTGACGCCAAAGTGCTGATAAGCGAACCATTCGCCGGTGCGGCCGAAACCGCTTTGCACTTCGTCGAACATCAATAGCAAGCCATGCTCGTCGCAAAGTTCACGCAGGCCCGGCAGGAACTCCGCGGGCGGAATGTGAATGCCTCCCTCGCCTTGCACCGGCTCGACCAGGATGGCGGCGGTTTCGCCGTCGATCAGCTTGCGCACGGCGTCGAGGTCGCCATAGGGCGCGTAGACAAAGCCGGCCATCAGCGGCCCCAAACCTTCGTGATATTTCGGTTGCGCGGTGGCCGCCGTCGCCCCCAGCGTGCGGCCATGAAAGCCGCCGGTGAAGGTGATGATTTTGTAACGCTGCTTAGGCGTATGCAGGCGAGCCAGCTTGATGGCCGCCTCGTTGGCTTCCGTGCCCGAATTGCAAAAGAACGCTTGGCCGCCAAAGCTGCGCTCGCTGAGCGCCTTGGCCCACAGCCCCTGCGCCTCAATGTACCAGGTGTTGGGCAGGTGAATCAGCTCGGCCACCTGCTCTTGCACCGCCTTGACCACCGGCGCCGGGCAATGCCCCAACAGATTGCACCCCCAACCGGGAAAGAGGTCAAGATAGCGATTCCCCTCGTTATCCCATATATAGGAGCCTTCGCCGCGCGTCAGGCAGATGGGGTAACGGTTGTAATTGGGCACGACGTAGCGCTTGAACAGCTCGATCGTGTCGGCTGTGGACGATTGCGGCACCGTAGCGGTGCCGGATGGAATTGCGGTGGTTGGCATGTGGGGTTACTACTAGCTGGGGCGTTTTGGGGACGACGAATGCATGGATGAGCTACACCAAAACCGGATCGGGTCCGCCACGACGCCGGTTCCGTCACCAGCTCAAGCTCTAAGGACAAAGCCCGACTCGCATGGTTCACTCTTTGACGATCTCCGTTCCCACGCCGCTGCTGGTGTAAATCTCCAGCAGCAGCGAATGGCGCAGGCGGCCGTCGATGATATGGATTTTGCTCACGCCGTTGGCCAGCGTTTCCAGGCAAGCTTCGACTTTGGGAATCATGCCCGACTCGATTGCGCCGCCGGCAATCAGCCCGCGAGCGTCCTCGGCGGTTAGCGAGTGGATGAGCGAGGCCGGGTCGTTTTTACTGCGGCGGACGCCGTTCACGTCGCTGAGAAACACCAGTTTCTCGGCGCGCATCGCCTGGGCGACGGCGGTGGCGGCGGTATC
>DASVGM010000165.1:0-3927 GCA_036379555.1 Pirellulales bacterium
CGCGTTGCCTCCGCCGCCTTCGGCGGCGGAGGCAACGCGAAAACGGAAAGCATCTGGCGGGGCGTTCGTTCTAGCGTGTCAGTCAGCGCTTCCACCGGGGCAAGCCCGGCGGTGGCGGTGCCGAACAAATCCGGTATGGAATTTCACGTCGTTATCGTATCAAAGTCGGGCATTATGCACAGGCAAGCATTTACTGCCGCATTGAGGTCGCGTAGGCCTCGCCGCCGGAGGTGGTGCCCATCGCTTGCATCGTGGCTCGATCCGTGCCGTCGGTGAGAAAACGCACCGAGGCATCGGCGAAAAGAAAATTCGCTCCGCCCGGATGCATGCTTGAGGCATCGTCGAGCGAGCGGCCTGTCCGGTCGTTGATGGTTCCCGCATGAATCAAAACGAGGTCGGCGGCGCCCTGGCCAAGTTTGCCGGCCACGGCTTTGGGATTCAGCGCTCCGGTGTTCGCGTAGCCGCCGTCGACGGCGCCCACCCAAGTGCCTTGCACCTTGGCGAAGGCTCGTTCCTCCAGAAAGATGGTCGCGCTGGCGCCGTCTTTGATGTCGGTCAGACGGACGGCGCTGTTGCGATAGAAACAGCCATTGCCCGTCGCGGCCGTGGTGGCCACGCCTCCGCCGCAGCAAGCGGCGTAACTGCTCGGCGCCATCGGGCAGATGAGGTTCCAAGAGTTGTCGGTCACGTTAAACGGCTGGCGAGGCAACACGTCGGACGGGCAAATAAAGGCGGTCAAAAACGTGCCGACTGCCGGCGACTTTTGCACCGGCAGATTGAAATTGAATTGACCTTGGAGAGTGCTTTGTTCCAGATAGGGCAGAAGGAAGGAACCCCAGGCCCAACCCGGCGTGGTATCGTTGGCGCCGTCGACGTAAGGGCCCGTGGCCAAATAGCCGGCGGGAAGCCTGCCGAGTGTATCGTGGTAGTTTTGCAGTGCCAGCCCCAACTGTTTGAGGCCGTTGACGCACTCGACTCTGCGTGCGGCTTCGCGAGCGGCCTGCACGGCGGGCAGCAAAAGAGCGACCAACAGGCCAATAATGGCAATCACCACCAACAACTCAACCAGTGTAAACGCCGATCGACGCATGCTTTCATCTCCGCTGGGGATAAAAAGAAGTCATTTTTGAGGCTCGCGATTGGCGACGTCCCGGCATGGGCCATTGCCAATTATTGATACTGTGACTACGTATCACGTTTTCAAATAACGAATTATTTGCAACTGAGACTCTGTATCAACAACAGCTTAGTTTATAAAGATCGGCATGGCTGTCAACGGCATACGGCCAGAATTTGCGCGAAGGGCGGAGTTTGATGCTCTGACGGTTGCCGCTATACTGCCCGCCGTAGAGTGTTTCTATACCGCACGCGGGCCAAAATGAGGGAACGCGCGCCGCGGGGCGACCTTCCTAATGCCTTGTCCAGACTAGATTTTGGGTGCCGCGTGGCGGTCGACGTGTAGGATGGGCTTCCTAGCCCGTCACCAATCGAACGTGACGGGCCAGGAGGCCCATCCTCCAGTCGAGGCGAACCCTAAGATGAAGCCTGGACAAAGCACTAGCCCAACGACCTTCGCGGCCCCAAACCACAGGCCAGCTTTTGACGGACACCCCTGAAACATCGCCTCCGCCGGCCGCGCCGGCGCTGCCGCGCAACGTCTGGCTGTTGAGTTGGACGAGCCTGCTCAACGATACCGCCAGCGAAATGGCCGCGCCGTTGCTGCCTTCCTTCTTGAGCATGCTGGGTGCGGACCCACGCCATTTGGGCCTGATCGAAGGCTGCGCCGACAGCACGGCCAGCATTTTGAAATTATTTTCTGGAAGTTGGTCGGATCGGGTCGGTCGGCGCAAGGGCTTCATCGTCTTTGGCTATGCCTTGCCGGCGCTGGCGCGGCCGCTGTTGAAATGGGCCGTTTCGCCGTGGCACGTGTTGGCCGTGCGCGTGGGCGATCGCATTGGCAAAGGCATGCGCGCCGCCCCGCGCGACGCGCTGATCGCCGATTCCACCGATCACACGCAGCGCGGCCGCGCCTTTGGCCTGCACCGCGCCATGGACCATTTGGGCGCCGCCATCGGCCCTTTGGGCGCCGCCGGTTATTTGTACCTTTGGCCCGGTGAGTTGCGTGTACTGTTTTTTCTGGCCTTGATTCCCGGCGTGCTGGTGGTGCTCTTGACGTTGTTCGGGCTAAAAGAAGAACCTCCCCAACACAAAGCCGCCAAGCCGCTCGATTTCAGCCTGCGGCACTACTCGCGCGATTTCCACGTCTATTTGCTGGCCTTGCTCGTGTTCACGTTGGGCAACTCCACCGATTTATTCTTGTTGGAGCGCGCCCGCGAGCTCGGCGTGGCCGAACCGCTCTTGCCCATCCTCTGGTTTGTTTTTCATATCGCCAAAAGCGCCGGCAACCTTGTCGGCGGCCGTTTGGTTGACCGGTTGGGCGCCAAGCCGCTGTTGATCGTTGGTTGGGTGTGGTACGCGGCCATCTATCTCGCGTTCGGCCTGGCGACCGCCGCCTGGCAGATTTGGACGCTGTTCGTTCTTTATGCCGCTTATTACGCCTTGACGGAACCGAGCGAGAAGACGCTCGTCGTGCAGCTTGCCGGCAAGCAACGCACCGGATTGGCCTATGGCTGGTACAATCTCTTAATGGGCATTGCCGCTTTGCCCGCCAGCTTCGGCTTTGGAATCATCTACAAACAGTTTGGCCCTTTGACGGCGTTCGCCTTGGGCGCCTCACTCGCCGCCGCCGCGGTGGTCTTGTTGCTTGCCGTGAACACTCCAAGGCGCGAGGGTGACGATTGATGTCAGCGCGCTATGGCAGCCCGATCCACTGGGCGCTGAACAGCGCCAGCGCCATCAGCGTCAGTATGGTTGCGATGAAGCGGCTTGATGGCAGCGACGAGATGACCAACATCAGCCCGGCGGCGGCGACGCAGAAATGGCTGAGCATGGCCGTCAGCGATGTCGGCACGAACGGCAGCGCCAACGGCTTGGCGGATTTCGCCCGCTCCAGCCAAGAGCCCGCCAATTTTTTCGTGGCTTCGATCTGGTTTTGGTCGAGCTGACCCTGCTCGGCCTGTCGCATGGCCCCTGCGGCCGCCGACTTCAGTTCCTGGCTGCTGACGAGGTTGTTTTGATGCATCCACAACAGGCCGCATGCCAAGAGCGCCGCGCCGCCAAAAAAGCGCACTTCGGGGCCGACGATTCTGGCCAGTGGGCGCGACCAGTGGTGGCCCGCCGGTTCCGGCGCGGCCTTGACATCCTTTGCTTTCACCTTGGCGATCAACACCTTCGTTTTTTCCTCGGCCAAGCGTTTGGCTTCGGCCGGATCGACGCCGCTGGCTCGCAGCCCCATTTCTTCCATCGCCGCCAGGTGCCGGCGTTCGCGCGCGAGCTTCTTGGCCTTCACACGGGCGTCCACCCAGCGTACCACCGGCTCGCGCCAGGCGGCGAATTTGGGCCGCGCCGTGCCGCGATCGACCAGACCCCAGCGCGAGCGCGCGGAAAGCTTCGCCTCGTAGCCAAACAGCGCCTCATAAAATTCTTCCCAATGCTGGCCCGCGTAGCGGCAGACAAACTGCCGCAACGAGTCTTCTTCCAGACCGTTCAGACGCAAGGTTTTAAGCAGTTGCTCGGCGCTTGCCAGCGATTCACGCCGGGCGCGCCGCAGCGACCGATCGACCACCGCGTAGTAGCCCAAAGCCAACAGGCCCGACAGCATCGTCGCCGCCATCGCAATCCACAACCAGCCCAGCGCATAGAGCATGACCAACAGCAGGAGCAAACCCGCGGCGGCTTTGATCCAACCGCCGACGCCGGCGCTGAAGGCCAACTCACGAAGCTTGCCGAAAACAAAGGTCTTTTCGCTGATGCCGGAGATGATCAGGTGCGCCAACGGGGTGAGCAGCAGCGCCCCCAAGCAGCCAA
>DASVGM010000166.1:0-3617 GCA_036379555.1 Pirellulales bacterium
GCTGCGCCGCGTGCAATTGACCACGATCGACGGCGCATCGAACACTTCCAACCAGGTCAGCGTTTGCGTCCGGCGCTGCTGGAGGTACAGGCTGCGTCGCATTGAGCCGGGCTGGCGTTCATCGACAACCACTTCGCCGTCGGCGGTGCGATGCGTGGGCACGTAGCGGCCGAAGAGCGTCGTGTCGAGTTGGCCGGCGCTGGCCAGCGCCGCGTCGCGCACGCTTTCGGCGTCGAGGCGGCGCAGCGGAAACCGCCAGAGAAGCCGGTTTGCCGGATCGGCCCGCAAGCCGTCGTCGCGCGGCAAGCTGGCTTGCCGATAGGCCGCCGAAAGCACGATCACACGCTGCAAGCGTTTGACGCTCCAACCGCCCTCGACAAATCGCCAGGCCAGATCATCGAGCAACTCAGGATGCGAGGGCGGACTGCCGCTGTAGCCCAGATTGTCGGGCGTCGCGCAAATGCCGGCGCCAAAATGCTGCTGCCAAATTCGGTTCACCGTGACGCGGGCCAAGAGCGCCGTCGCGCGCGAGCCGGGCCGCGTCAGCCATCGCGCCAGCGCCAACCGCCGGCCGCTACCGGCGCCCGCCGCCGCTACCGCAAAATCGTTGGCTGACTCCGCGAGAACCGCCGGCACACCTGGCGCCACCTTCTCGCCGCGTTGGCCGTAATTGCCGCGCGTCAGCAGGAACCAGTCAGCCGGCGTTGGCGATAGGTCGAGCACGACCGCCGCCGGCCCCGGCTTTTCCGGCCGCCGCCGATTCAGCTCTTCCACAGCCGCGTCGGCCTCGCGCCGCTTTTGCTTGTATTGCGTCAGGTACTTTTCGACGGCCGGCGACGAAGAGGGCGCCACCTCGGTTTCGATGATGACGTTGTCGACCAGAAAGCTGCGGCCGCAACAAAACTCAAAACCGAATCCGCCTGGCGGCAGGTCGGCGCTTGCGAGCGAGATGGTCTGGCCTTCGGGCAAGCCGTCAACCAGATGCTCAACGAGGCAGCGACCGTTGCCGGAGTTGGTGATGCGCACGCCATAGTTGTGTCCCGGATGATAAGCGGCCGCGCCGATCTTGCCGATCGCCCGAGCGTCGGCGCCGGGATAATCAAGATGCGCCTCCGCGCCGCCGGCCGGGTTTCCGTCGATCAAAAGGTTTCCGCCCGGCCGTGTTGAACTGTCGTCATAATCGTGCAGGGCCAAGTAGTAACCAATGCGCGCCGCCGGCGGGCCGTCAGCGGGCAGGCGGTCGGCCAGCAGGTCAAACGTGACCTGGATGGCCGCGCCTTGCTCGGCCGGCGCCCAATCGAATCGCGCCCGAGTCGAAAGCCAGCGGTTTCCCTGGCCGCCCGCTTCGACGATGGCCAAGGCGCCGTCGCGTGAAGTCGCCGTTGGCGCGCCTGTCGGCGCGAGTTGAACCGGCGGCGAGCCGCCGGGAGCGTCGTCGCCCGGCGCCGTGTTGCTCCAGTTGGCGGCGAGTTGCTCCGGCGCGTCGAAATGATCCGCGAACACGACTCGTCCCGGCGGCCGATTCGCACGCGCCCAATCGGCCAATTCACGACGCCGAGCGGTGATTGTCCGGTCGATCTCGGCCACGCGCGTTTGCCAGGCGGCCAGTTCGGCGGCGGATGCCGTGTTGATTTGACGTTCGTGAGGCTTGACCCAACGATCGGGGTCGAAAGCCGCGGCGAGAATCGCTTGCAGCGAATAGTAATCTCGCTGCGTGATTGGCTCAAATTTATGGTCGTGGCAGCGGGCGCATTGCAAGGTCAGTCCAAAGAGCGCCGAGCCGAGCATTTGCTCGGCGCCTTCAAGCACGCTGTAACGATCGGCCCGCAACTCAGCGGGATTGCCATCGCTCTCGCCGGTGCCGTCTTGCGGGTTGCGCAGAAAGTGCGTGGCGACGAGCAAATCAACCTGCTCCGGGAGAAGTTCCTCGCCCGGCCGATAGCCGGCCAATTCGTCGCCGGCAAGTTGCTCGCGCAAGAACCGGTCAAACGGTTGATCGGCATTGAACGAGCGGACAACATAATCGCGGTAGCGATAGGCGAGCGGCCGGTCGCTATCGGCACTAAAGTAACCATTGCTATCGGCGTAGCCGGCGGCGTCGAGCCACCATTTGCCCCAGCGCTCGCCATAATGCGGCGAGGCCAGGCAGCGCTCCACCAGCCGTTCGTAAGCGTCGGCCCGCGTATCGGACACGAAGGCGTCAACTTCCGCGGGCGTCGGCGGCAGGCCGAGCAGATCGAAGCTGAGCCGCCGCACCAGCGCGTGGCGATCGGCTGGCGGCGAGAACGACAATCCCTGCTTGGCCAACTTGGCCAGCAGGTAACGATCGATTGCCGTCGGCGCCCAATCCGTGCCCTGGGCGGCTAAAACCGCGGGCCGCCGCAGGGGGCGGAACGCCCAGTGGTCAGATGGGGCGGCATCGGCAGGAATGTTTGGCAGTCCCGCGGCGCCGGCGGCGAGCCAGCGCCGCAGCACCGCGCGCTCGCCGGCGGTGAGCGGATCATCCGGCGGCATTTCGTCGGCAACGACGCGTTTGAAAAGCAAACTCTCCAGCGGCGTCCGCTCCTGGATGGCAGGGCCGCTTTCGCCGCCCGCGGCCAGGCCGCGCGCCTGGCTGAGATCGAGCCGCGCTTCTTTTTTGGCCGGTCCATGGCACTTGGCGCAGCGCGCTCGCAAGAGCGGCAGCACATCGCCTTCGAGCGATGGCGGCGGAGGTTCGTCGCCGCTTGCCGGCCGGCAAGTTAAGACTGTCCAGAATAAGCAGATTGCCAACAACAATGGAACGGATCGCTTCCCACGCGCACGGTTGAGATTCAAGGCCATGCACAAGTTGCTTGACGCCATTTTCATTGCTCCTGGGCGATCAATCGGCGTCGAACACCGCGCCGACGTCGATCGCAAAACCGTTCAGCACGATGGACGCGGCGGAATCACCGCGCCGATGGACGCCGGCTTCAATATACGCTCCGCTTTCCAGCCGCAAAACGGTGATTGTCTCCTCTTCGGGGTTGACGATCCAATATTCCGGCACTCCGCCCTCGGCGTAATCGCCGCGCTTGTCGACCAGATCGCGCTGCGGCTTGTCGCGGCTGACCACTTCCAATGCCAGGTCGGCCCCGATCCAAAAGCGGTTTTGCCGGCGCGGATCGTCGGCCGACAACACCAGCAACAAGTCGGGTTCGCGAAACTTCCCGTCCCTCACCTTGAGCCGCAGTCCCGAAAAACGCACCTTGCCGCCGCGCGGCTCAAGGAAGCGGTCAAACGCTTTGAACAAAAGCCCCAAAATGGCTTGGTGTTTGTCCGTGGGCATTGGCAAAGGTTCCAGGCGGCCATCGGTGAATTCGACCAGCCGGTTGGTATGATCGGTGAAGACGAGATATTGCTCCTCCGTCCACGCGCCTTGCGAGGGCATAATGTCAGCCAGCAGGTTACTCCAGGCTCGCGGCGATAAGTCGGTGGTAAGGTCAAATGCGGCGGACATAAGTCAGGTTCTCTTCAGTAAGGCGCCGGACAAGATTATAGCCGATAGCGCGAGCGGTGAGAATTCGCGATGGGGCCGTCGTGGAGCGCGGTGCTTCATCATCGCTTTCTTTTGTCGCGGAGCGACCTTCATTGGC
>DASVGM010000167.1:0-16685 GCA_036379555.1 Pirellulales bacterium
CCGAACGGACGGCGTCTTCCAACGATGCCGCTGCACGATCGAAAGGCCGCCGGTGTAGACGGCCAACGTGAAAACTCCCTCGGGCAAGCCGAGGGCATCTTCCACAAGCACGTTGGCAAGCCGGAGTCGGGCCATTGCGCAGGCCGGCTACGAGTGCCAACTGCCGTGAAGAAAGGCAGCCATTTCTATGCCCGGCCATTTCTCCAGAAAACGCAGATTTAAGATGGTGTCGTGTTTTGTAGAAATCTCCGCTCTTGAATGTTTCACGGCGATGGTTAGCTTGATAAGCAGGTCTTACTCATCTGGAACTCGCTATACAGGGCGTGAAATAGCATGACTGGCCGCGTTCTACTGTTGTTTGTTTCACTTGTCGCCGCCGCCGCGGCGCCGGCGCACGGTCAAGTCGTCGCTCAGCGGCTTCGCGATGACGTGCCGGCGGTCAGCAGGCTCTTGCCGGTTGGGCTGACGCGCGGAATCACGACCGAGTTGGACCTGACCGGCGAGCGATTGGAAGGCATCGATCGTATTGTCGGGCCGCCCGGTGTGACCGTCGAGCGCGTCGTCAACGTGGAAGCGAAACAAGCGCGGTTGGCGGTGCGGGTGGCGGGCGACGCCTTGCCCGGCATTTACGCTTGCTATTTTCTGGCGAAAAACGGTCTGTCGAACCCCAAGCTGTTGCGCATCGACGCCTGGCCGCAAGTAATCGAGCATGAAGACAATAACCGCCAGAGCGAGGCCACGCCGCTCGCCGTGCCGTGCGGCGCCAGCGGCACGCTCACGGCGGCCGATCAAGATTGGTTCCGTTTTGAGGCCTCGGCCGGCCAGCGCTTGGTTTTCGACGTGCTTGCGCAACGGTTGGGATCGCCGCTGCGGCCTCTGCTCACGCTGTTCGATGCGACCGGCCGTGAGCTTGAGCAGCAAATGACGGCCCCGCGCGACATCGCCCCCGATAATCGGCTGGCGTATACGTTTCGCGAGTCGGGTACCTATTATCTGCGCCTGCGCGATCTGACCTACAGCGGCGCCGACTTCGCCGTTTATCAATTGCGCGTGGGGCAGATCGCCTTTGCCAGCGCCATGTTTCCACTCGGCGGCCGCCGCGGCGCGAAGACGCCGGTGACGTTCAGCGGAGCGGGCCTTTCGCAACCCATCGTCCACGAGGTCGATCTGACCGCCGGACCCGCCTGGCAAACAACTCGCTTGCAGGCGCCGTTGGGCGACGACGTGCTGATCGCCCCCGCCTTGTTCGCGGCCGGCGATCTGCCGGAGGCGACCGAGGCCGAACCCAACGACCTCCCGGAGCAAGCGCAGCCGCTTGAACTGCCCATCACCGCCAATGGCCGCATCGACCGGCCGGGCGATCGCGACGTTTTTCGTTTTCATGCGGCCGCCGGCGGCAAGTTGCAAATCGCCGTCGCGGCTCAGCAACTTGGCAGTCCGCTCGACGCCGTGGCGACCGTCAGCGACGCATCGGGCAAGGAGCTTCTTGCGCTGGACGATCGCCAGCCCACCCCGCGCGAACCGCCGTCGGTGCGCGTGATCGAAACTCCGCCGATTGACGATCCGTTGGGTGAATTCACGGCCGCGGTGGAAGGCGATTATTTCCTCACGATCGAAGATCGTTTTGGCAAGGGTGGAAGTGAATACGGCTACCGCTTGGAGATTTCAGCGGCGGCCGGCGATTTCCAGCTTGTGGTGCAACCCGCGGACGCACAAGTCGCCCGGCCGACGCAACAGCGCAATGGCCGAGTGCAAGCGACCTATTCGGGCGCGGGAAGCGGTTCGCTTAGTCTCGATCGCGGCGGCGTGGGCAGCTTGTTGGTGCGCGCGTTTCGCCAAGGCTACAACGGGCCGATCGAGCTGACGGTGGAGGGCCTGCCGCCGGGCGCGCACGCCGCGCCGACGGCGATTCTCGCCGGGCAAAACGAAGCGACGATCAGCCTGAACACCGATTTTGACGCTCCATCCGGCGCCGGCATGGTGCGCGTGACGGGCGGCACGCCGGCGGAAGGCAGTACGCCGGGCATGCGGCGGCTGGCGTTGCAACCTATCGTCTTCGCTTCGTTGCCGGTGAATGGCGGCTTGCAACGAAATATGAGCGAGGTGGCCGTCGGCATTAGCCGGCAAGGCGCTCCGCTGGCGATTCAGGCCGCGTTGATCGGGAAGGTTTTGCCCGGCGGCACAGTCAAGGCACAACTGCTCGCCCAGCGGCGCGAAGGCTACACCGGCAAGATCGACGTCAAGTTTCTGAGCCTCCCGGCCGAGCTGTCGGCGCCGGCGGTGGAGATTTCCGCCGAGCAAACCGCGACGGAAGTCGAGCTGACGGCGACTGGCGATCTGAAGCCGGGCAGACACCGGCTAACCGTGGAGGCGACGTTGCGCGTGGCCGGCGGCAAAGAACCCATTGTCGCGCTGTTTCCATTGGAGTTTGAGGCGTTGCCTTTGGCCACGCTGGAGCTGGCGGCGCAGCAGATGGATTTGCCGTTGGGTGGTAAAGCCACGGTCGTGGTGAAGGTCGAGCGCAACATGACCGACCCCGCCGCCATTGAGTTGACGCTGGCGGGCTTGCCCAAGGGCGTGGCCGCGGCGGCGACGACGATTGAGCCGGGAGTCGAGCGATTTGAGCTGACGCTGACGGCCGGCGACGGCGCCTCGGCCAGTCCGATTCGCCGCATTGTGCAGGTCAAGCCGCGGCTGAAAACCGCCGGCCGCTGGGCCGACCTGCCCACGCTGCGATTCGCCTTGCGGCTCAGGGCGAACTGACGCTTCAGGCCAAGAGAGATTTGAGTTGTGGAGCGATGGCGCTGGCAAGTGCCGCATAGCCGCTGGCGTTGAGCTGCAGCGGTGGCGATTGATAGAGCGAATTGTTTAACGTGCCGTCCGCCTGGATGAAAGCCGATCCCGCGTTGAGATAAAAAACCGTACGGCCGTCGGCCAACGTCGGAAGGCTCTGATTCACCGCGTCAATGGTCTGCATCAATGGATAGATCGAGGGCGGCGTCGCCGGCAAGATGCCCAGCAGCAGAATCTTACTGGTTGGCAATTGTTGCCGCAACGCGGCGATATCCGCCGCGACGCCCGCGGCGGTATCGCTCGGCGAATCGCCCGGAAGGATGTTATTGATGCCGACCATCAACACGACGACTTTAGGCGCGAGTCCCCGGAGTTGCCCGCCCTCCACGCGCCACAGCAGGCTTTCGGTTGAGTCGCCGCCCACGCCGGCGTCGAAGGCGTTGAGCGGCGCGAAATACTGGTTCCAGACGGCGGCGCCTTGCTGCAACTGCCAACCTTGAGTGATCGAGTCGCCGATGAAGACGATCGGAGCGCTGCTCGCGGCGGCGGCCTCCGCGGTGACTTGGTCGTCGCGGCCTTGCCATGCGGTGAGTGCGACCGGGACGGGCACGACCGTGGGCGGCACGCCCGTCGCCAGTTCATAATACGCGTTGCCGGACATCAGGGAGATGGCCAAAGCTTCGGCGGTGTTTTGATGTGCGGCAAGTTGAGCAGCCCAAGACGACAAGTCCGTTGCGTCCGGCGCCGCGTGCAAGTATTGCTGATAGACCGCGTTCACGACTTCCATTTCATGCTCGGGGCTGGCGGCGATGCTCAGCGCCACGACCCCGCGCGAGACATGCTCGGCGAGTTGCCGCTCCACCGTTTGCAGGTCGCTCGCGTCGCTCGCGCGCCCCAGCACGGCCTGGTACGCGGCGGCGATCCAGGCGGCGTCGTCGCCCCCGGCACGGGTGTAAAACTCATCGCTGGCGACGATCGTCGCCGTCAATACGTCGTCCTGCGCGCCGGCGTCGAACAGGCTCGTCCAAGCGGCCACGGCGTTGGGTTCCGCGAGACGCCACAGGTACTTCTGATAGTCCGCCTGCACAAGGTCGCTCGCATACTCGGCACTTTGCACGACCGCGACGGGCACCATGCCGCGCGATTGGCCTTGATCGAGTTGAGGGGTGAAATCAGCGAGCGCGGCCGAATTTGCCTCGCGCCCCAAGGCATCGTGATAAACCGCGTTGACATACGCCGCGTTGTAGGAGGCCGCGTCGGCGATTAAAGGCGGTTGCCCGGCAAGCAACTCGCGACGTTCGAGATTCTCCGGCGGCGCGCGCCGCCGTTCTCGTGTCTTAACGGCGCCCACCCAACATGAAGTTTCAATGCGTCCTTGCCAGAAAAGAATAAAATGGAACAAGGCGACATCCGTTTGAAACAATAAAACACAACACTGGATAGATACGTGAAAGCACAAAGACAAGCTGATTTGATGCTAATTGGACACGCGCCGCGGGGCAAGAACGGTCTTTTCGCCGCGGCGAGATCGAGCGCGAAGACGATTCGAGCGTGAGACGGCACCCGGGTCGAAGGATTTCGCCTTGACGCCACAGGCGACCTCGCTACACTCCCCTATCCCCCCGACCTTCTAACGGCCCAGACTGACAACGCCCCAACGACGCTATACTGCACGCGGGCAGGAATCAGACAATCGGCGCCACCGGAGGATGGGCCTCCTGGCCCGTCACCAGCTAAGGTGACGGGCTAGGAAGCCCATCCTCCCCGAGCGCGTGAAAACGTCTCATTCCTGCCCGCGAGCGGTATAACGGTGGATGCACATGATTCAACCGCGGGCCAGGCGAACGAAAAGAGGACGAGCGGTGTTGGCTGGGGGCCTGTTGGCCTTCGCCGTGTTGCAGGTGGCCGGTGGTGAGGTCATCGACCGCTGCTGTCCGAGCCTGCGTGATCCAGAATACAACCGTAAACTCGCCGCGCTGCGCGCGCAGGCCGTGGCGCATGATGGCCGGCCGTTGTTGTTGGCGCTGGGAACGTCGCGCACCGCTTTTGGTTTTTGCGCGGCGGCCGACGGCGCCGCGACCGCGTGGCAATTCAATTTTGGTTTGACGGGCATCGGTCCCGTTCAGCAGCTTGTTTATTTTCGCCGGCTGCTCGCGGCCGGAGTGCGTCCGGCGCACCTGTTGATTGAAATCCATCCCGCTTTTCTGCATCAAACGCCGACCTGGTGCGAGACGCGTGCCGTCGATGTTCGCAAACTCGACCTGCGCGATTTGGCGGTGCTGCGTCGCTATGCCTATGAACCGGTCGAGTTGATGCGGCGCTGGGTGGCCGGCCGGCTTTCACCCTGGCACGCATACCGCGTGGAATTGATCGCGCGTCTGAAGGCGACGTGGTCCGATGGAACGCATCGCCGCGACGAACAAATGCTCGCCGATACGGACGCCTGCGGTTGGTCGCGTTATCCGGTGCGGCCGGCCGACGCAGCGGAACGAACCCGCCTGGGGCGTCTTTGCGCCGGTCTCTACGCCGCCCCGCTCAACGATTTCGCGGTGAGCGACGCGCCTGCCAAGGCCGTCGCCGAAATGCTGGAACTGTGCCGCCGCGAACACATCGACGCGGCGTTGGTGCTCATGCCCGAAGGCCGGCCGTTTGGCGAGTTGTACACACCGCTGGCCCAGCGGCGTCTCAACGAATACCTGGCGCAGGTGCGGCGGACGGAGTGCGTGCCGGTCTTTGACTGCCGGCGCTGGTGCGATGATGAACAGTTTTGCGACGGCCAGCATCTTTTGCCGGCCGGCGCGGCGGCATTCACCGCTCGGCTGCGCGAGCGCCATCTTTCGCCTTGGTTGGCCTCGCGGACAAAAGCGACAACCGAATTGGCGCGGCGGCGAATCAATTTCGCGAAACAGCCAAAGAATAGTCCACCTTCTTTGCGCAGGGATCAGTAAACACACCGAGATCAAAAGAAGGTCGCTCCGCGACAACGGAAAGCGGCGATAAATCGCACGCACTCCAAGACATCAAGCAGCCGCCTCAGAGTCAGCCGCTTATGCTTATTCGTGGCCGCGTGAAGTAGGTCCGCCGCGGCGGACCTGCGGCCGCGCTTCGCTCGGCTGCAGATGCCAGTGCGGACCACGCAGGGCCTGAGCGGCGGCCGCGATGCGCGGCCCCACAGGCCCTTTCGGGCTGCCTTCCCACGCGTGCATCCGCACCTGAAGTAGAATGCGCTCCGCGACCGCGACGGCGTTCAGACCGGCCTGGCCGGGCACGCGCGGCGCTTGCCCCGTGCGAATGGCGTTGACAAAATCGTTCAACTCGCCGGTGAGCGGATCGCCGGCTGCGACCGGCAAGGAGTGTCGCGGCAAATGCTCGTCCAGCAGCGATTCTTTCAAACATTGCTGTTCTTCAGGCGTCATGCGTTCGACGTCAATCTCGCCGCGCAGCAAGGCCGCGCTGGGCCGCACCAGTTCCACGCTGCGCGCCGCCAAATCAATCGCGGCCAGCCCGCGAGACGACCACACGTCGAAGGTTCGCACGGCGGATCGGCTGGCGCGCGACGCGCTGAGCGTCGCCACGCAGCCGTTTTCAAACGCCAGCCGCGCATGCACGACGTCTTCATGCCGGCTGAACAGGGCGATGCCGAGCGCGTCAACTCGGCGCAAGGGCGCTGCGACGAGCGACAGAATCAGGTCGATGTCGTGAATCATCAGGTCGAGCACCGCGCCGATATCGGTCGAGCGGAAGCTGTAGCCGCCGCAGCGCACCGCTGCGATGTATTTTGGCTCGCTGAGATACGGTTGGGCCGCCGTGAAGGCGGGATTGAACCGCTCCACATGACCGGCCTGCAAGACCACGCCCCGCCGCCGCGCCAGTTCAACCAACTCGGTGGCCTGCGCGGCGGAGGAGGCCAGAGGCTTTTCGACCAGCACGTGAATGCCGGCCGCCAGCAGTTCCCGCGCGACCTGGCAATGGTTCTTGGTCGGCGTCGCGACGACCGCCGCGTCAATCTTGTCTGCCAGCGCGCGGTGGTCGGCGAAGGCGGTTGTCTGGTGCGTGGCGGCAACCTCTTGGCGGGCGGCCTCCGACGTGTCGGCCACACCGGCCAGCGCCACGCCTTCGAGTCCCGACAAGATTCGGGTGTGAATGCGGCCCAGGCGCCCCGCGCCGACGACTGCCACGCGCAATGGTTTCATGCTGCTCTCCGGTGTTCACGTCCGCGGCCATGCTGGCCTTCTTGCTGCACTTGCACAAAGGAGAGCAACTCGTTCACCTGCGGCACGAGCTGCCCATTGCTGCGCAAAATCTCCCGCGCATGGTCCAGCCCCACACGCGCCCGATAAAGCAAGCGGTGGGCCTCGGCCAGCGCTCGAATGGCGTCGGGCGAAAAGGCGTTTCGTTTCAGGGCCACCACGTTGATGCATCGCGGCCGCGTGGGATGGCCTTCCACGAGCATGAAGGGGGGCACGTCGTGCAACACCCGGCTGAGGCCGGAGATGAAGCTGTAGCCGCCGATCGTCGTATAATGATGCACGGCCACCGCGCCCGACAGCGAGGCGTGATCTTGAATATGCACGTGGCCGCCCAGCAGCGTGCCGTTGGCGACGATGATGTGGTTGCCAATGCGGCAATCGTGGGCCACGTGCGTGCAGGCCATGAAATAGTTGTGGTTGCCGATGCTGGTGATGCCGTCTTCCTTTTCGGTGGCCCGATTGACGGTAACGCACTCGCGGAAAGTGTTGCCGTGGCCGATGACCACGCGCGTGTCGCTGCCGCGATAGCTGAGGTCTTGCGGCTCACCGCCAATGACGACGCCGGGATAAAGATGGTTGTCTTCACCCAGCGTGACGTGGCCCATGATGGTGACGTTGTTTTCCAGCCGGCATCCTCTGCCGATGCGCGCATGCGGCCCGATCACGCAGAAAGGGCCGATTTCCACGTCCGTGTCAATCTCGGCACGCGAGTCGATCACGACGTGCTCAGCGACAGAAGCCATAAAAGAAACGCTCCGTTACGCACTACGTTTGAATCCACCGATCATATCACCCTCCGTCAAAATCGCCCGCACCAGTTCGGCATTCAACCGGTGTCCGCTGCGATAGGCGATGATGTGCGCCGCCAGGTCGCAGCCGGCCAAGGCCAGGTCGCCCACGAGGTCGAGCGCCTTGTGGCGCACGCACTCATCGCGAAACCTCAATTCATTGTCAATCGGCCCCTCGCTGTCGAACACCAACAAATCTTTCAGCGACGCGCGGCGGCCCAACCCCTGGGCCAGCAGCCAGTCGGCTTCGGCCTTGAGCATGAACGTGCGGCTGGGCGCCAATTCACGACGAAAGGAATCGGGCGTGATGGGCAGGCTCAGCGTTTGCCGGCCGATCGCGTTGCCGGAACCATAATCGAGATGAAACTTGAGCGTCAATCCGCCCGAGACGCTCGGCCGCACCTCAACCCAGCTTTCATCGTTGCCCAGCCGCGTGACGTCGCGCACGACGAGCAGCGGCCGCACGGCGTTTTGTTCGACCAGGCCAGCCGCGGTGAGGGCCTCGACATACGGCAGGCTGGAGCCGTCAAGCCCCGGCATTTCCGCGGCGTTGACCCAGATCTCGCAGTTATCGATGCCCAGCCCGCCAAGGGCCGCCATGATGTGTTCGACCATCTCCACACTGGCCCCGCCCGCACGCAACGTGGTGCGGCGCGGCGTTTCGACGCGGTTGCCCACGGCGGCGCGAATGCGCGCCGGCCGCGTCAGGTCGCCGCGCACAAAGGTCACGCCGGCGTCGGCCGCGGCGGGCCGAAACTCCACCCGCACGTCCTTGCCGCTCCAATAACCGAAGCCTTCCACCACCACCGCTTGCGCGAGGGTCTGTTGGCGGCGGGCCGCGTGCGAAGATCGCCGAGTATCATCCGAAAAACGGTTCACCATAAATCCCAAGAGCACAAACCAACGATGTCCATCGAGCGGCCGCATAGCCGCCGGGCGGCGGTAGAGTTCCCCGCGTTCATTGACGAAGATTGCCGTTCGCCGGCGGCACGCCCTGCGACCGCGACGGGCGGTTCAGCCCGGAGGCCGTCGCGGGGGGATGATTCGGCCGCGGCCCGGTGCGCGGCGGATTGACCGCGTCGACGATAATGGGCGTGATGTCGATCATCTTGTTGTAATAGAGCACCGCCTTGTTCAGTTCTTTCTGAATGCCCTGCGGATCGTTTTCGTCGAGCGGGTCGCCGTTGAAGCGCATCACCAGCACAATGCCGTGCTTGTCGGCATGGTACTTCACCTGCTCCATGATCTCCTGATAGACGGTGTAATAAATCTTCGCTTCTTTCTCGAAGAATTCCTTTTTTTGCAATTGCACCTGCACTTGCAATTCGGCGGAACGCTTGGCGATGTCCTCTTCGGTTCGCCGGTACTCATCGGAGTTTCGGGTCAGGCCTTCGAGCTTGTCAGCCATTTTTTGCAAGTAGGCCTTGTTGTTCTTCAATTCGGCTTCGGCGGCTTCGACGTCGCGACGCAGCTCGTCGCTCATCATTTTGAAGCGCGTGTGATTATTGAAGATGTAGGCCAAGTCGATAATGGCCACTTGGGGGGCCGCGCGTTGCTGGGCCAGGGCCGCTGGCGCCGCCGACGCCAGCCACAGGCCGGCCACGAGGGCGGCCAGGGAAAAATACTTTTTCACAATAGCGCTCCTTGCTGCTCGGCACGGTCATCCTGACCTTCGCGCCAGCCCGAACAGCGGGCCGCACGCGCCGATTGCCACTTTGAGGGGAATGCGGGAGGGGGTTCAATTGCGGGCGGTATTTTGCCGAGAACCCGTCGCTGGGTAAAGGGCAATTCTGGCAAGATTTTTCACCAGATCAGCAGCGAAAGCAAATAGATCGCCAGGACGGTGACACTGGCAACGGCATAGGCATCAATCAACACTTGCCGCGTCGAGTTTTGGAGGCGGGGCTGCATCGAGTCGTTTCCTGAAGTGGGTCATTGCGGGAGCGACGCGCCAACGATAGTCATACAAGACGATCGGCCGAATGTGCCTCTAAGTTGAACCGGTGGTGCGCGTCTTCGGCAAGCCGGGCGAACCGGGCAAAGCGGCGAAGCTCGGCAGCGCCACGGAGGGCGTTTCCCACACACGACTCAGGAGGCTCTCCGAAAACTCGTCGTGGGGCGGGCCGCCGGCCCGTCTCGAAGCGAAAGACGTCTCGGCGTGCCGCCCCACGATACGCTGCAACGGCGAAATCCGAGTTTTTGGATAGCCTCTCATTTGTGGCGGGATGATTCTTTGCCGCCCCAAACCGGTCGATAGGCCGCCAGCGCGTTGCCGTGAAAAAACTTCTCCGCCGCCAGCGGCCCTTTATCTTGAAAATAAGTTGCCACGATCCGGTAAACTGCGGCGTAGGGCGCCGCACGGTCGCTCACCGGCCAATTGCTGCCATAAATCAAACGATCCGCCCCGAAGGTCGTCCATAACGCATCGAGCACCGGGCGATAGTGGGCCACATCCGTTGGGGCGTCGCCATGCGTCTTGCGCGTTCCTTCGACCAACGCCGACACCTTGCAGTACACTCGTTCCGAGGCGGCCGCCGCACGCATGCCCGAGAGCCATGCTTCAGGCACGGCCTGCCCATCGATCTTCAGGTTGGCCGCGTGATTGATGACGATGCGCAGCCGCGGGGCGGCCTGCGCCAGCCGGGCGACGTCGGCCGGCAGTTGGGGGCCGCCGTTGACGTCCAATTCGAGGTCGTGCTCCGCCAGCATCCGCAAACGATCAAGCCGCGGCGGATCGGCCAGCGCCTGCCGCAGCTCATCGTGGTTCACGCGAAGGCCGCAAAAGCGTTTGTCTTTGGCAAAGCGCGCAAGCTGCCTGGCGAAATCGTCACGGCCGCTATCGAGCCGGCCAACCACGCCGACGATGAACGGCTCGCGCGAGGCCAGATCGAGCAACCACTGATTATCTTCCAGCCATTGGCTGGCCTCGACGGCAATGACGCCGCGGATGGGCAGATCGCCGGTAAGCCGCTTCAATTCGTCGGGCAGCACCGGGCGGTACAGCAGCGCATCCTCTTTGCTCGGCCAGGGAACGCCTTGTGGCCGCCGCGGATCATAGAAGTGGGTATGCGCGTCAAGCGCGGCTGGGGCATCAGCGGCCAGCAATCGGCTCTGCGAAACGGCCGTGGCCGCCGCGGCCGCCGCCAGCGATCGCAAACACGCGCGGCGCGTCAAGCCTGGAGCGTTTTTACGCGCTATAGTAGGATGGCCTTCCCAGGCCGTCACCCCGGTTGGTGACGGGCCAGGAGGCCCATCCTCCGGCAGTGCCGACTGCTCCATCGCTTCAGCCTGTGTGTCGGTTAATCGGGTCATCCGCGCCCCGCTTCTGACGCCAACAGCGTCTCCACCAGGCGTTCAATTTCCGCTCCCACGCCGGGGCTATATCCCTCCCAAACGTGCCGTATGACGCCCTCTCCGTCCAGCAACAACGTGGTGGGATAGCCCGAAAAGCCAACCGCCTCTTTTACGGCCAGCCGCGTCACGCCATTGGCGTCGGCGTAGGCGGGCAAGCGGAGCTGCATCGTTTTTAATAATTGCTTCGTGTCCAGCGCCAAGTCGGTCAGGGAATTGTTTGGGTCAAAGCCCGCCTGGCCGCACGAAACCGCCAAAACCAGGCAGCCGCTATCCGGCTGGAAGTGGTTGGCCAGTTCGGCGATCTCCGGTAGCTCCCGCTTGCACGGCGGACACCAAGTGCCCCAAAAATTCAAGATCACCACTTTGCCCTTGAGGTCGTCCAGCGCCAGCGTTTCACCCTCAAATGTCAGCGGGCGCAGGCGAAGTTCGCCGAGCTGGCCCAGCTTGCCGAGCGCTTCGTGTCGCTTCTGGGGCGAGAACGAAAGCCAGGCGACGCCCGCCGCCGCCAATGCGGCCAGCAGCAGCCAGAACCTCAATGAGCTGTTCCCCTCGGGCAGTTGATCGGTTTGTTCGTCCATTTTTTGACTCGCGGCGGAACGCCGGCAGGGACGTTCACTGAGATGATTGCGGTTTTCTGTCGCTGTAAAACTGGAGCTATTATAGACTTAACGCCCAGCTTTCGCTATTGACTCCATTAACCGGCCGGGAATCGTTACAATACGTGCGGGCGCATGGGGCGGCCCGTTTTTCCCTACATCGTAACCGAGGAGTTCAATGACGGCGGCTTCGTGGCTTATTATTATCGCCATGGTCGGTTGTAACGCGCTGTTTGCCGCCTATGAAATCGCCCTCGCTTCGGCCTCGCTCGGACGCCTCAAGGCGCTGGCCGACGCGCACCGCCGCGGCGCTCGTGCCGCGCTTTCGATGAAGCAAAACATGGAGGCCAGCCTGGCGGCGTTGCAATTGGGCATTACGCTCGTGGGCGCCATCGCCGCGGCCACCGGCGGCGCCAACGCGGATGAAATGATGGGGCCCTATCTCATCGATTCACTCGGCCTCTCGACGCGAACGGCGCATGTGCTGTCGTTGACGCTCGTCGTCGTGCCGTTGAGTGCCGTCACCATTGTCGTCGGCGAGTTGATTCCCAAAGTCTTCGCGCTCAAACACAAAGAGTGGGTTTGCCTCAAGCTCTCCCCGCCGATGCAGGCCCTGACCACCCTTGTCTATCCGGCCGTCTGGGTTCTGGAAGGCTCCGTGCGCACGCTGCTTTCGTGGAGCGAGCGCCGCTGGACGCCCACGATGGAAGGACACAAAGCCGAAGTCACCGAGATGCAAGAATTGCGGGCCATCGTCGCGCTGGCGCGCACCTCGCGGTTGATTGGCGGCCAGGAAGAAAAGATCATTCTCGGCGCGTCGCGGCTTTCCAGCCGCTCCATCGCCGAGATCATGCTGCCGGTGCGCGACATTGTGACGCTCGATCTTTCGCAGTCGATGTCGGACAGCCTGGTACTGGCCCATACCGACATGCACACGCGCTTTCCGGTGTGCGCCAAGGCGGGCGATGCGCAGACCATCTGCGGCTATGTCAACTTCAAGGATATTGTCTCCGAGTTGCGTTTGGCGCCCGAGCAACCGTCGTTGCGGGGCATCATGCGTTCGATGCCCGATTTGTCGGACGAGCTTTCCATCGCGGCCTCATTGCAGCGGATGATTCGCGAGCACGTGCATATCGCGTTGGTTCGCAATCGGCAGGCCGAGATTGTCGGCATGGTGACGATGGAAGACATTCTGGAAGAACTGGTGGGCGACATTGAGGATGAATACGATCGCGTGCCCGGCCACGTGGCCGAGGTGGGCGTGGGCTGGGTGATGGGCGGCGGCGTGACGCTCGAGCGGTTGGAGCAGATTACCAACGTGCGGCTGGCGCGCGACCGCTTACCGGGCGGGACGCGCACCTTGCACGACTGGATCACCGCGCACCTGGAACGCATTCCGCGCGGCGGCGACGTGGTGCGGGCGCAAGGTTTGCGAGTGTTGGTTCGCAAACTGCGTCGCGGTCGCGTTTTAGAAGCCCAGGTTTCCAGCGACGAATCGACCGCGGACGCCGTGGGGCCGGCAAATACGCGCCACGCCTCGCACCCGGCCGAGGGTCTGCCCGCCGCATCGCCTGTGGGCAAAGGACAAGCGTGACGACATCCTCCTTTTTCCAACATCACGGCAGGTTATTTAGTCGGCTGAGAACCGCGCGCCATGCGTCGT
Source organism: Pirellulales bacterium (assembly GCA_036379555.1). Taxonomy (GTDB): domain Bacteria; phylum Planctomycetota; class Planctomycetia; order Pirellulales; family JAICIG01; genus DASSFG01. The sequence continues at coordinate 13,445 of DASVGM010000167.1, forward strand.
CGAGGCCAAGAGCGCGCGACCATTGCTCGACGTAGCCTCGGTCGATCGTCTCGCCACCGATCAACAGCATCGAACCAACGTCGCGTAAATGCTTGTCCGAGCCGCCCTCCTGGTAGTACCAGAGCTTGCCGACGATCACGTCTTCCGGCGCCGCGACATAGCCTTCCAGATGCGGAAGTATCTGCTCTCGCCGCCGCCGAGCAAGCTGGGAGCGGCCCCAAGCGTCTTGCCGCGCGATCATGACGTCGATCTTGTTGCCCGACGCCGGGTGAATTACGTTGAACTGGCCGCCTTGCGATGCCGCCTGGCGCGCCGCCGGCTTGCTGACGTAATAATCCGGCGCTGGGAAAGCATCACAAAACGAATCGACTTCGGAGAGCGGGAACGCGACGACCACGTCAATGTCTTGCGTGAACCGGGGTTCGCCGTAGACGCCGCTGGCCAGCGAACCAACCAACATATACGGCCATCCGCGGGCTTCGAGTTCTTCAACAATCTTGCGGAGCAACTCCGGCTGTTCCACCTGACATCCTCATGGCAATTTCTCGTTGGATTTGCGAATCGGTCCAATCGGGGTGGCGCGTGCGCAAATGCCCCTCCAGGCGCAAACGCATGGTGCGGTTCGAGGCAAACACCATTGCCAGCCTCTCCGTTGGCGTCTTGCTCTTCAAGACTTGCACAATCGCCGGATCAAGCAGTTCGATTCGAGCGGGTTCGATGGGCCGTTTCATGACTTTCAGTTTAGCAGCGGCCGGCCGTTGGGCAACGCATCGTGCTCGCCGTAGAAACCAACTCGGCCTAACCTTGAACGCCCGCCGCGCCGGCGTTAGCATCAAGGAATTGAAATCCTCATTGCCTACCTCCATTGCATGCCTCACGAACAACGCCCGCACAAAGTTGTCATTACCGACTTTCTGACCCACCCGCCTGAGACGGAGCAACGCATTCTGGGCGACCTCGCCCGCGTGGAATCGCTGCGCGCCGATCACGAAGAAGAGCTCGTCGGCCGCATCGAAGACGCCGACGCGCTGATGATCTACCACTGCCTGAAGCTGACCGCCAAGTCGATCGAACGGCTCCGGCAGTGCAAGCTGATCGTCCGTTGCGGCGTGGGCTTTGACAACGTGGATTGGCAGTTCGCCCGCCTGCGCGGAATTCCGGTGGGCAACGTGCCCGACTACGGCACGGAGGAAGTGGCCGATTCGGCCATCGGGCTGATGTTGTCGCTCACGCGCGGCATCAACCAGTTGAATTCGCAACTCCGCCAAGGCGGGCTTGACTGGAGTTATAGTCACGCGGCGCCGCTCAGGCGGCTGCGCGGACGAGTGCTCGGCATCGTCGGCCTGGGCCGCATCGGATCCGCGACGGCGCTGCGCGGCAAGGCGCTCGGCATGGACGTGGCCTATTACGATCCCTACGCTCCCGACGGCCGCGACAAATCGCTCGGCGTGCGGCGCGTGGAGAATCTCGAAGAACTGTTGGCGCAATCTTACGTGGTGACTTTGCATTGCCCGTTGAGCGACGAGACGCGCCATTTAATGCGCGCCGAAACCATCGACAAAATGCCGGCCGGCTCGTACCTGGTGAATACCTCGCGGGGGGCGGTGGTCGATACCGCGGCCGTTCCCGCGGCGATCGCGTCGGGCAAACTCGCCGGCGCGGCGCTCGACGTGCTGCCGTTTGAACCGCCGGCCGACAACGACCCGTTGCTGGCGGCCTGGCGCGATCCGGCACATCCGGCGCATCATCGCGTGATTTTGAATCCGCACATGGCTTTTTACAGCGAAGAGGGCTTGCTCGACATGCGCGTCAAAGGGGCCGAAGCCTGCCGCCGCGCCTTGCTCGGCCTGCCGCTGCGGAACATCGTGAACTGACCAATCTATCGCCGTCCGCCCTCGTCGCGGAGCGACCTTCCTTGGAGTGCGGTGATTCATCACCGCTTTCCCTTGTCGCGGAGCGACCTACCAGGCGAAGTGCGCGAACGCCTTGTTCGCATCCGCCATGCGATGCACGTTTTCGCGCTTGGTCACGGCCGTGCCTTCCCTGTTGTAGGCAGCCACCAATTCATCCGCGAGCTTTTGGTGCGTCGGCCGCCCCTTCTTCTCGCGCACCGCCAGCAAGAGCCAGCGGATGGCCAACGACTGCTGGCGCACTCGGTTGACCTGCATCGGCACCTGGTAGGCGGCGCCGCCGACACGCTTGGAGCGGACTTCCACCTCGGGCTTGACGTTTTCCACCGCCTGGGTGAAAACCTCAATCGGCTCGACATCTTTGACCTTGTCTTTGATGATGTCCAGCGCGTTGTAAAACACGCGCTGCGCGGTGGCCTTTTTGCCGTCGTGCATCAGGCAGTTAATGAATTTGCCGGCTAACAGAGAGCCGAACTTGGGATCGGGGGCGAGTTTTTCGCGGCTGGCGGTGATACGACCCATGGTAGTTGCTTCTTTTCTCCCTTAGCTCTTCTTGGCGCCGTAAAGACTGCGCGATTGCTTGCGGCCTTCGACACCCAGTGTATCGAGCGCCCCGCGCACAATATGATAACGTACGCCCGGCAGATCACGCACGCGCCCGCCGCGCACCAGCACGATCGAGTGTTCTTGCAAGCTGTGACCTTCGCCGGGGATGTAAACCGTTACTTCCTTGCCGTTGGAAAGCCGCACACGGGCGATTTTCCGCAAGGCGGAGTTTGGCTTTTTGGGCGTCATGGTCTTCACTTGCAGACAGACGCCGCGTTTTTGCGGGCATTTGTCCAGCACCGGCGACTTGCTGAACTTGCGCGGCGGCCGGCGGTTCTTCTTAACCAGTTGATTGATGGTTGGCATTGTGTCGCGGGCGGTCAGGCCCACTCAGGTGGTTCGTGCGTTTGCGATTCAGGCTTAATAATGTGGAATCTGTTAATCTAGCGGAGTCGCGCCGTCTGTCAAGACGAAGAGCCTCAAAAGCCACGGATGAACACGGATAAACACGGATAAGGGGAGGTAAAGCCTCTGATAGGCTATCCGAAAACTCGCCGTGGGGCGGGCCGCCGGCCCGTCTGGAAGCAGAAGACGGCTCGGCGAGCCGCCCCACGATACGCTGCCGCGGCGATTTCGCATTTTGCTCGGCTACTTCTTTCTTTTCATCCGTGTTTGATCTGTGTTTCATCCGTGGCCTTTTTCAGTAGTCAAAAAAATGTTTGACGCATCAAAATCAATCTGGTAGATTCACGCCATGCTTGATTTTGGCGCGTCAAAAAATATTT
>DASVGM010000168.1:0-3179 GCA_036379555.1 Pirellulales bacterium
CAGCAATGGTTTAACGCCGATTACGACGCAAAGCGCCGTATCCTCGAAATCATCTGTTTGAACTGCACGCTCGGCGGCGTAACTCTAGTCCCCACAATGAGAAAGCCCTTCGACGTTCTCGCCGAAGGGCTCATTTCTGAAAAAAGTCGGGGCGACAGGATTTGAACCTGCGACCTCTTGACCCCCAGTCAAGCGCGCTAGCCAGGCTGCGCCACGCCCCGATCAGGCGTTCTATTCGACAAAAAACACGATGCTTACGTTCGCGCCCATCACCGAATGATTCATAGTATCGCACAACAAGCGTTGAGTTTCAACTCGTTCTTGCTAGACCACACCTCCACGCGACCGCTTCCAAGCCACTACCTCGCGAATCACGTCGTCGAGCGAGTGTCGCGGGCGGTAGTCAATCGTTTCGCGCAAACGACTCAGATCAGGCACGCGGCTGCGAACGTCCTCGAAATCAGGCGAATAGGCCTGCGCGTAGCTTTGAAACTCGACCGCAAGCGACGGATCGACCGCCGCAATCACCCGTTGGGCCAGCTCCAAAATGCTCACCGGCTGGTCGCTGCCAATATTGAACACGCGGCCCTCCGCCGCCGGAACTTGCATCAAGTCGAGCACCGCGCCCACCACGTCGGCCACGTGGCCAAAGCAACGCACTTGCCGGCCGTCGTCGTGAACGAGCGGCGGGCGGCCCGCCAGCGCCGCGTCGACAAACCGTGGCAACACCATGCCGTAGCTGCCGGTTTGCCGCGGACCAACCACGTTGAAGAATCGCCCGATCACCACCGGCAAGCGGTCTTGCCGCCAGTAGGCCAGGGCCAGAAACTCATCGATCGCCTTGGAGACGCCATAAGACCAGCGGGCGCGCGTGGTCGGCCCGAAGACGAGGTCGTCTTCCTCGGTCCAGCGCGGCTTGGGGTTTTTGCCGTAAACTTCACTGGTGCTGGCCAGGAAGAGCTTCACCGCGCGGCCCGCCTGCTGCTGCCGCCGCAGTTCAGCCAATAGTATTTCAGTGGGATAGACGTTGGTTTCGATGGTGCGAATCGGATTGCTGGCAATCAACTGCACGCCCACCGCCGCCGCCAAATGAAAGACCTCGTCCGCCTCTGCCACCAAGCGGGCCACCAACGCGCGATCGGCGACGCTGCCTTGCACAAACGCGAAGTTCGCCTGCTGGCGAATCGCGGCGAGATTGTCGGCGCTGCCCGTCGATTCGTCGTCGACAACCGTCACGCGGTCTCCTCGCGCGAGGATCGTTTCCGCCAAATGACTGCCGATGAAGCCGGCGCCGCCGGTGATGAGGATTCGCTTCATACGCCATCCACGGGATCACTGGCGGAAGCATGTGCGCGGTCGGGGCCGGCGATGCCATCTTCGTCGCCGCCAGGCTCGCCAGGCGAATCGCCGCCCGGCGTTGGCTCGCGGCCTTCGTTCGCGCGAGCGTCTCGCGCTTCTCGCTTGGCGGCGATCACGGAGGCCAGGATGGCGATGGCGAGAAAGGCCACGACAAAGATCAGCGGCACCCAGACAGGAATCTCGCGGTGCAGAACATGTTCTTCAAGCCATTCGGCGACGAGCATTTTCAAACCGACAAAAACCAGAATGGCCGCCAGGCCAAACCGCAAATAGCGGAACAGGCCCATCGCCCCGGCCAGCAAAAAATAAAGAGCGCGCAAGCCGAGAATGGCGAAGATGTTCGACGTGAAGACGATGAAACGGTCAGGCGTGATGCCAATAATCGCCGGCACGCTGTCCAGTGCGAACATCACGTCGACAATGTTGATGACCAGCAGCACAAGGAAGAGCGGCGTGATGCACAAATATCCGTCCTCGCGCACCAAAAACCTCTCGCCGTGGTTCTCGCGGGAAACGCGCAGCAACTTCCGCGAGACACGCACCACCAGGCTCGATTCCGGGTCGAACTGGTCATCGTGGAAGACAAGTTTGCCGCCCGTGTAAATCAAGAACAGGCCCAGCGCGTAGACAAGCCAGGTGAATTCTTTAAGCAGGGCGGTGCCGACATAAATAAACACCAGCCGGAAGACAACGGCCAGGAGAATGCCCCAAAACAAGACGCGGTATTGATACCGCAGCGGCACGCGGAAATAAGTGAAAATCACCGCGAAGACGAAAACGTTGTCCATCGACAACGACCACTCGACGAGGTAACCCGTGAGAAACTCGATCGCCTTTTGCTTGCCGCCGACGTACCAGACGTAGCCGTTGAAGGCCAGGGCCAGGCTACACCAGATCAGGGTGGCGATGGCGGCTTCGCGCAGCGTCGTATCGCGAGACTTGCGATGAAAAACGCCTAGATCGAGAACGAGCAGTATGGTGACCAGGGCGCCAAACCCCAGCCAATTCGAGAGCGTAAATGGTGTCAACGTCTTGTCGAGATGAGATTGCAACGGGTGGGTGCGTCAAAAATGCTCCTGCGAGCATCATAGGAGTTTGTCAGCCTGGGGGCAACAAGGAAGTGAAAGCGGGCGGCGCCTCGAAGAAGCGAAAAATTTCAAAATTCAGTATGGCAATGTCCCCGCGTTTGTAGTATAGGAGTGCTATACAGGGTCCACCTAGCCCACTAGGGGGCGGCATTTCCGCCGTGTGGATTCCCCTCACCCAGCAGCGAGCCAAGTTCGAGCCGGCGGTGGAAGCCGCCGCCCTGACGCCCATTTCTTTTCGGTTATGCTCGTTGATCTTTGCACAGTGTTTTCTCCGCGGAATTCTCTCGCGGCTGATTGTTGTTTTGTGTTTTTTCGTTTCTGAAGGGTTCGTTCGATGAAGATGTACGTAGGCAACCTGGCCTGGACGGTCACCAACACGGAGCTGGAAGGGCTCTTTTCGACCTATGGGTCGGTGCGCTCGGCCGAGGTGATTATGGACCGCGAAACCGGCCGCTCGCGAGGGTTTGGGTTCGTTGAGATGGAAGGCCAGGATGCCGCGCAGCAGGCCATGCAGTCGCTGAATGGCTCGCCCTATCAGGGCCGCAACCTGACGGTGAACGAAGCCCGTGAACGCACTCCGCGGCCAGCCGGCACCGGCGGAGGCGGCGGTGGCGGCGGCTACCGCGGTGGCGGCGGACGTTCGCGCGATTATTAGAGGCTGTTCAAAAACGGAGTCGTGGGGCGGGCCGCCGGCCCGTCTGACGCAAAAGACGGCCCGGCAGGCCGCCCCAC
>DASVGM010000169.1:0-4228 GCA_036379555.1 Pirellulales bacterium
GTGAATATCTGCAGTCCGTGATCGAGACGCAGGAAGCGACCAACGAGGAGTTGCAGTCCGCCAACGAAGAAGTACTCTCGAGCAACGAGGAATTGCAGAGCACCAACGAAGAGCTCGACACGGCCAAGGAAGAGTTGCAAAGCACCAACGAAGAGCTGAACACGCTCAACGCCGAACTGCACAGCCGCAATGACGAGCTGAGCCGGCTGAACAGCGACCTGATCAATCTGCTCAGCAGCGTGCAACTGGCCGTGATCATGGTCGACCGCGAGCTGTGCATCCGCCGCTTCACACCGGCGGCGGAGAAACTGTTCAACTTGATCGCGGGCGACGTGGGGCGGCCGATGCAACACATCAAGCCGAACATCGTTTGCCCGAACCTGGAGCAGAGCATCCACGCCGTCATCGACAACATCACGCCCTTGGAGCAGGAGGTGCATGACCTGAGCGACCGCTGGTATTCGTTGCGCGTGCGGCCGTATTGCAGCCTTGACAACCGCATCGAAGGGGCCGTTATCGCGCTGGTCGATATCGACGCGGTGAAGCGGCGCGAGATGCAAACCGAGGAGTCGCGCCGCCGGACGATGGCCATCGTGCAGGCCGTGCGCGAAGCGCTCTTGGTGTTGGATTCCAACCTGCGCGTGCTGATGGTCAACGAGGCGTTTTGCCGGATGTTCGGCATGGAGATGGCCGCGGCGATCGGGCAGAGCGTGTTTGATCTGAGCGAAGGCGCCTGGCAAGAGCCGCGCGTCCGCGCGCTGTTGGCGGCGACCCTTTCCGACGGGGAGTCGCAGTCGGAGGTGCCGTGGGAGCATGACTTTCCGGGCGTGGGCCGGCAAAAACTGGTGCTCGGCGCGCGGCGCGTCGCCGGGCTTGAAGATCAACCGCCGCTGGCGCTGCTGGCCATTCGCCGCGAGCGGTAGCCTGCTGGCCCGTAGCCGCCTTGGGCGGCGCACACTGGCGCGAAAAATTCGACGACGCCACCGCCGGGCTTGCCCCGGTGGAAGCGCTGACTGACAAGCTAGAACGCTTGCCCAACACCATCTTTTCCATGTTCGCGTGCATCCGCCGCCTTCGGCGGCGGATGCACGCGAAAATGGGGGGCGATAGTGGGCGACGGGGGGGCAACGATCTAGCCAGCCAGTCATCGCTCGACGGGGGCAAGCCCCGATCGTGGCGATTTGCGAGACGCGCAACCCGCTGCCGCAGGCGAGGTTCGGCTTAATCTCGTGACCTTAGGCGTAAAGGCGGTGGTGACGGAGCGGAACAAATCTCACGTCAAACCGTTGATGGTTTCCTGTCTAAAACACGATCGTTTTGCGCAGGCCACGGCCAACGTGAGTTTCCACCCGACTAACGGATGGCCGCAAAGTTCACGGCGTGACGCAAAACTCTTCGTTGTCGGCGATCACACTGCGCATCTGCCGGCGCGAATAGTTGAAAAACGCCCATTGGCCGCGTTCCTGTTCAAACACCGGACCCACGCGGCAACTTCGGCCCTTGAGCCACTCGCGCAAGCGCTCCGCCGCCGCGCGGTCGCTCAGGCTCAGCACGTCGCTGATGCCCGACTTTCGCAGCGTCACCGGCCGGCCGGTGGCACGCTCGCAGAGCGCGGGCTCGGGCGCGTCAAGGCTTTTCGCTTTCCGCTCTTGACTGCGCCTCACGGCGTCGGCGGCCAGCGCGGCAAGCTGCTTCGATTTGACCACGCGCCGGCGCACGCGGTCGAGCAGCGCCTGCATGTCCTGCGCCGGCAGCGGCTTGACCAGGTATTCATCATACCCGGCGGCCAAGGCCAACTCGCGATGCCGCTCGTCGGCGTAGCCCGAAACCGCCACCAGCGACGTATGATTCAAGTCGCTATTTTGGCGCACACGCCGCGCCACCTCCAGGCCGTCGACTCGCGGCATGCCGAGATCGACCATCATCAAATCAGGGTTGATCCGCGGCGCCTGCCCGACCGCCAACTCGCCGTCGTTGGCCACGTGGACGTCGTGGCCCCAGATTTCCAACAGCATCCGCACGCATTCGGTGGTGTCGCGGTCGTTATCAACGACGAACACGCGAACCGGTGACTCGAGTAAGGCAGTCATCACCAAATCCTTTACTCTAAAAAAGTTTTCTCAGCGCCGGTTTTGTCTCAAAATTCCTCCGGGAAAATGAGGAGCTAAGCGCCATGCTCGCACATTATACCTTGCTGGGGAGGATGTCAACTTGCGCGGCAGGTGAGGCGGCGGTGCTCGGAGTTGAATTCGGCGTGGGGGGAAAAAAGATCGCTCCGCGATACGGAAAAGCGGCGATGAATCGCCGCACTCCAAGGGGGCAAGGTCAAAGTCAGGTGTTGCCCGCTGCCAGGGGCAAGCGCACGATAAACTCCGCCCCCTTGCCGGGCCCGTCGCTACGGGCTTCGATGCCGCCGCCGTGCAAGTCCGCCAACTGCTTCGCCAATGTCAGGCCAATGCCCAGGCCCCCTTGGGCTTTTTCCAAGGCGTGATCGACTTGCACCACTTTGCCTTGGGCGTCGATGGTGACGATGCAATCGAGAGCGCTGTCGACGATGGCGGCGAGCTCACGCGTTTTCAGATTGGGCGGCATCGGGTGGCTAAGGGAAGTTGTTTTGTGGGGTACTGGCCATCACAGGCGCGCCAGTCGCAGTTCAACGGCGCGGCGAATGAGCTCGATGCGGCTGGCGGCCCCCAGCTTGCTCATCAAGGCCGTGCGGCGTAAATGGACCGTCCGCAAGCTGATGTTCATTTCGCGCGCGATTTGCTTGTTCAACAGGCCCTTGACCGTCAGCTCCAAGAGGCGGCGCTCTTGAACGGTCAGGTCGCCGATGTCTGGCGGCCTGGCGGCGTACCAATACAGGCCATACAAAGCGATCTGAATGGCTTCGGCCAGCTCGGCGCCCCCCGGCCGCTCCACCACGTCGCAGGCGCCGGCCCGCATCAACCGCACCGCGCCGGCGATATCGCCCGCTGAAACAAGAAAGATAATGGGCAGCGCGGGCTGGCGCAGCGAGAGCTCTTCGAGCAGCGCGTGCGCATTGAACTCACCGGCGTCGGCATCGGCCACCAGGCAATGGTAGCAGTCGCCGGGCTCGCCGTCCACGGCGGCCGGCGCGTTCGCCGCCAACCTTTCCAACTGAACGCCGGGGGCCGCCAGCGTGACGCGCACGTCGTTGATCAGGCTTTCCTCACAGCCGAGAAAGGAAACGACGCACCGCGGGGCGTCGCGGCGTTCAAACCACCAAGCGTCGAGCTCCTGGCGCGCCACGCTGACCCGCGCGCCGGTTTGCTCGGCGACCTGCTTGGACAGCAAGATACGCTCCTGTGTCGCCGACACCCTGGAGCGCACGCGCGTGATGACGTCCAACACGTCCTCCGGCGTGTAGGGCGGATTGAGAAGATCATCATAACCCTGCTCGACGGCGGCGTCACGGTTGACGGCTTCACCGTTTTCGTTGAGGGCGATGAGACGCGTGGCGGCCAACGCGGGAATCAACCGTATTTGCCGCGCCAGCGAAACGCCACTGGGCGTCGGCAGCGCGGCATCAATCAGCATGACATCGGGCTTCAGGTCCGGCGCTCGCCGCAGGGCCGCTTCGCCCGTCTTAAAAACGTAGGCATGGTGCCCGCGCGAGGCAAGAAACGACACCAGCGTGGCGGCCCGATGATGGTGCTCGTCAACAACGAGCACTTTCATGACCGCGTGGCCGCCTGACATAATGCACCCTCTTTTTGAAAAAAAACTTATGGCTTCCGTCCGCGGCTTGCCACGTCACCCAATTTGGTCGAGTAACGCTACGGATTGAAACCGCAGGCGAACGAAAATGAGAGACGCAAATCGCGTTCCCCACAAGCGTCTTGCTTCTGGCCGCGTGAAGTAACCATGAATTCTTGGAAAAACACCTCGTCTCTTCCCCCCCCCCCCACTTGATAGGCGTTGCACTTTGGGGTGTCAAGCCGCTTGGGTGGAATTGCGCAGTTTTGCCTGTTTAGGCAAGCGGCTTGATTCGCATAGTATTGCGCGCCCACGCCGCCGCCGCCCGCAAGGGTACTGCCGTGATTCCGCTCTGGCTCGATGGCGGCCGGAGCCAACCGGAAACCTACGATCCAAGCCCATGCTGGACTGCGCAAAATCGATCGTTGTGCCTCGACTTGCTTGCTACTAGATTTATTCCGCCACGATCGGGGCTTGTCCCCGTCGAGCGCTGACTGACTGGCTAGATGTT
>DASVGM010000170.1:0-2214 GCA_036379555.1 Pirellulales bacterium
ACGGCTACACCGACTACGCGGCCACGATCTACACCGACATTGACCCAACCGGCGCCACGTTTGACAACGCCAACTATCGCGTCAGCGGCGCGTTGCACGCCGGCGGCAGCGACAGCGGTCAGATTGTGGACGGCATGAGCAAGACCATCGCCTACGCCGAAGATGCGGGCCGCAATGAGTTTATGCCGGGCGCGTACCCAGACCCGCTCGGTGTGAACCTGCCCAATGGCGAGTCGCACCGCGCGTTCTGGCGTTGGATTGAGCCTGATAATGGAATTGGCGTGAACGGCGCGCCCAACAACCCCGCCACAGGTTTTGCCACGCCGGGCGGCGACGAGGTGAAAGCCACTCTGAACCGGGCCATCAACAACAATTCGCTGCCGCTGGGAGGACCGAGCACGTGCGTTTGGAACTCGAAGACGCATTGCGGCCCCAACGACGAGATTTTTGGCTGGCACGGCGCCGGCGCCAACGTCGTCTTCATGGACGGACACGTCACGTTCTTGTCTCAGGAGATTCAGCCGCTGGTCTTGCGGTATCTGGTAAGCAGCGCTGAAAAGGTCAGTCCATCCACCGTCGGCGGGTTTAGCGATTACTAACCCCTGGGCGGGTGCTTGGCGTTGTCTTGGAGTGCGTGCGATTTATCGCCGCTTTCCGTTGTCGCGGAGCGGCCTTCCTTCTTTTATCACTGTGTCTTTTGAATCGGCCGAATCGGCCCCTATGTTGCGCCGGCTGTCCTTGCGTTGCAAGGCGCGCAAACACTGGATTAAGGCAAACGCCGTAACAAGACTGGCGGCTCTCAGTGGCTGCCGGAACGCGCCGTCGATTCTTTTGGTGAGAGAGAAGGTCGCTCCGCGACGAATGAAAGCGGCGATGAATCGCCGCACTCCAAGACAGCCGCGGCTGCTTGCGTGTGAATTGCAACAGATGCACGAATCCTTTCCTTTACGGAACATCACAACCATGAGTAAAAAGCCGCCATACCACAACAGCGCGCCAACTGTCATTCGTCGCGGGCTAAGCGTCACTGAGCTTTTAGTGACCATCTCCGTCATCGGCCTCTTGGTGGCCTTGACGCTGCCGGCGATTCAGACGGCGCGAGAGTCAGCCCGCCGCACGCAATGCGGCAACCATGTTCGCGAAATCGGCCACGCCATGCTGCAATTTGAACAAGTGAAACGCCGCTTGCCGACGGGCGGCAAGGGAATCGATCTAACGGTTGTCCCGCCCGCTGTCGCTTTCGACGTGCAATCGACGTTCACGCAACTTGCCGCGCACTTTGACGAAAGTTATCTGGCCGCGGCGGTCAAACCGGAATACGCGTATAACGATGCCGCCTGCGTGGAAAACCAGGTAGCCGCGCGTACGCACGTCTCCGTGCTACTTTGTCCGAGCGGCGCGCCGCGGCTGGCCGATCCGGATGGTTACGGCCAGACCGACTACATGCCGATCGTGTACACGGACATCGATCCGCTCACCGGCGTGCGCAATCCACAGGCGCTCGCGACCGGCGCCCTGGCGCTCGCCGGATTACCCGTCAGCAAGATCGGCGACGGGCTGAGCCGAACCATCGCCATGCTCGAAGATTCAGGGCGGACTTGGGAAGCATACTTTCCCAACATGAAATCGGGGTTCGCCGATCCGCTGTTTAGCGGCGGCTCGGCGCGAGTTTTCAACGGCGCCGCGCAGGTGACCTACTCCGAGTGGCTGCAAGCCCATCAACTTCGCTCGCAAGGCTTGCCCGCCGGCGATCGTCAAACACCCAGCGGCAATCGCGCTATGAACCGTTGGGCGGAACCGGCCTGCGGAGGCGGCATTTCCGGCCAGATGAACAGCGTTCCCGGAAAAATCATGCCGCTCATCAACGGCAACTCCCTGCCGGCGGGCGGCCCGGCGGATTGTCCCTGGAGCACCACGAACTGCGGCCCCAATGATGAAGCGTGGAGCGCGCATCCGGCCGGCGCGATGGCGTTAATGTGTGATGGTTCCGGGCGGTTCGTAGGCCAAAACATCGACGCCATCATCCTGCGGCGAATGGTGACCCCCGACGAGCAATTTCCCTACGACGACGCGGCGGTGCCCTAGTGCCTTGTGCAGACTAGATTTTGGGGTTCGAGGCGACTGGAGGATGGGCGTCCTGGCCCGTCACGTTCGCTTGGTGACGGGCTAGGAAGCCCATCCTACACGGCGACCGCCCCTGCGCCACCCCAAAAT
>DASVGM010000171.1:0-3238 GCA_036379555.1 Pirellulales bacterium
AGCCGAAGCCACTGAGAACTCAACGCCGCGACGGACCACTGGGTGTCTCGCCTGGCCGACGCTGGCCAAGCTCATCACCACGAAGCTCGTCAGCGGCGTGGCTTCCAAAAAGCCGCCGCTGGCGGGTTGAATTGATTCGAGCACGCGCAGTGTCCGCTCTTTCACGGCGTTACGAACGCAGCGGGCGATCGGGTTTCGGCCGGGGGCAAGCGCGTGCTTCACCTGACCGATGGCGATCAAGGCCGGCAACGCATAGCTGACGACCGGCAGTTTCAGCTTGCCATACCAGCGCTGCGGCAAGGCGGCCAACTCAAACGGGAGTTGCGGCACGAGCTTCCACGCGATCTCGCCTGGCCCAAGTCGATTCCGCAGCGCGAGCGTGGTGAGAATCGGCACGGAAAAAGTCCGGTCGCGGCCATAACGCGCGGCGATGGCCTGCGCCAGGATCTTGGGTTCGATGTCGCCGGCGGCGTCTCGCAACCAAGCCTCGCAACGCCCGATTGCCGCGGCATACGGTTCGTCGCCGCCGGAAAACGCCGCCCAGACCAGCGCCGTCGTGCTGATGTTGCTCTTGCTAAGAACGGTATCGCCCCAGCCGCCGTCGCGGTTTTGCGTGTCCGCCAACCAGGCAAGCCCGCGTGAAATCAGAGTCGCGATATGCGGCTCGGCTTCGGCGGGTACATGGTGGGCAATGCCCGCCCCACGCGTCTGCCGGCACTGAGATGATAAGAATAAATCGAGCGCCATGACGGCCGTCGCCGTCGATAGCGCGCTCGAAGACAGCTCGCCTTCCCAATGTCCATGAGGGCCGCGCAGATCGAGCAGCGCCTGTCGCGTGTTTTGATAAAACTCAGCGAGTTTGGTGGCGACAGCGGCGTCTTTCACAGCGACAGATGCCCCAGCGAGACAAGTCCATAATAGGTGTATTCGCAATCGACGTGCGTGTCCTCCCAATGGCCAAAAAAGCCGCCGCGATTGGTCCAGAGCGTATCGAGAAAATCGAGGCAAGGCTCCTTGAGCGCGCCCAACTCCACCTTCAGCGCGGCCAACGCATGGAGCGCGGTCGCCGTGGAAAGCAGATCGGGAACGAGCGCCGCGGGCGAAGGCCGAAATCCGCCCTGCGGATCGAAGCACGAGAGCAGCCAGCGGCCGAGCGTTTCATCGGTAGGCGCGTCGTCCAACATCCGCAGCAGAGCGATCGCTCCCGCCGTGGCCGGCGCCAAGGAGATGGGCAATGCACGGCTCTGCCGGTAGCCCTCTCGCGGTTCGCGCAGCCCGTGCAGAAACTGCGCGAGTCGTTGCGGATCGGGTATCGGCTGCTGCAAGTCCTGGTAGGCGCCCACGGCCATGAAAGAGCCATACAGTGTTCCGGCGGACTGGTCCGCGGAGGTATCGTAACCGCCATCGAGCGTGCGACACGCTTCAATGCGGCCGAGCATGGCCTGCGTCGGCCGCTCGGAGCGAAACTCCGCCGGCAAGATTGACCAGCAACGCGTCAGGCAAGTCAGATGGACGAAATCCAAGTCGTCGCCCGTGCCGAACTGTGTTACGTAGCGATGCAGATCGGCCCAGGGCAACGGCTGCCGTAGCGCCAGCAAGCATTCCATGCCGAAGACGGTGTAGTAAAGATCGCTTTCACCATTGCGATTCACAAAACCGCCGTCGGGGTGCCGCTGCGACTGCAAGAAGTCCGCCACCAGCGGCGCGGCTTCGCCGAGCACGTTAGGCGCCAGTCGCGCCACTTGCAGCATTTCGAGTCTCAAACTCACTGCACCAACCTTTGACTTCGAGACTGAAAATCTTGCTGACCACGCGCCGCAACAAACCTTTGACGCCGGCCACCTTGAGCTGGGCCAGCGAACGCAGGGCCTCTTCCTTATAGGACTCTTGCAGTACGCGGCAGCGCGTGACGACGTCATATTCGTCCATCAGCCGCCGCAATTCCTCGTCGCCGATTTCCGTCAAGTTTACCTCCGTGCGTTGTTCGAGCACGGCCAAAGGCAGCGTTGGCCGTCGGGCCAGCAGATCGGTGGCGTCCTCGCCCTCCAGATCTTCCAGGTCGTCACGAATCTGATAAGCGATGCCCAGCGCGGCGCTGAATTGCGTCAGCATGGGCGCGATCGAGGCATCGTCTCCCAGCACGGCCCCCAACTGCAACGCGACTTCAAACGCCGACGAGGTTTTTCCGCGGAAAATGCCCAGCACTTCCGCGGTGGACAGCGAACACGGCTGCCGCATCCACGACAGTTCCGCCCCTTGGCCAAGGCACAACATGCGATGGCCGGCCGACACGATCTTGAGCATGGCGACGATCTTGGCGGGCTCGCACGCGCATTCTCCGATCAGGCGGTATCCCTCACCCAGCAGCAGGTCGCCGACGTTGAGCGCGATCGGCATGCCGTGCTCGGCGTGCAACGTCGGTTCGCCATATCGCTCTTCATCCGCGTCTTCGATGTCGTCATGCACCAGAGACGCCTTATGAAAACATTCCATGGCGATGGCGACGCGGTGAACGTCATCCGTTGGCGGCGCCTGCGGATCATCTTGCAGGGCCTTCCACAGACTGACGGTCAGAAACGGACGCCAACGCTTGCCATTTTGCAGCAGCCAATTCCGCGCCAGACGCTCCGCGTCGTTGGCCGGCACTCCCAGCAGCCGATCGAGCACTTCGGGGCAGAACCACTCTTGAACCGTTTTCCGCAGTTGGTCCAAATCCAGCCGATGCGTGCGGTCGTCGCTGGTCAGATGGATGACCTCCCAAATCCAATCCAGATCGACGGTGACATCGTGGCAATCATCTTGCAACAAGGGAATGGCCACGCCGGGAATGGCCGCCGCTTCCATATAGGGAAACGCCTTCTCCAGAACCGAGAGACAACTGACGCCGACGATGGCCTCGATCTTGCCGGTTTCAATAATGGCCATCACGAGCGCCGATCCTTCGGCGACGAGCACCGCGTAGCCGAGCCGTTCGGCTTCTTCCTGTAATTCTTGGATGGAGCACAGACCGCACTGCTTGCAAAGCAAGCCAAAGTCGTCAAAAGGAGCGGGGCAGCGCTCTTCGATGCGCAGACATTTCGGCAACAAAAGCAAGCGGCGATTGAACGGCACGGCGGCCAGCGCGTCGCGCCACAGCTCGCTGTTGAGCAGCACGCCGGCGTAATCGGTGTAGATCGCGGGCCAGTGGTGTTCGCGGACAAACTCTTCCGAATACTGGCGAAGTTCTTCCAGCGCGATG
>DASVGM010000172.1:0-8796 GCA_036379555.1 Pirellulales bacterium
GCGTGGATTTACGCAGGACGACGCGCATTTGTTTTGCACTGAGGAGCAGGTGGGCGATGAGTTTCGCGGTTGCTTGGAAATGACGCGGCACATTTTGCAGGTGCTGGGTTTGACCGACTACCGCGTGCGGCTGGGCTTTCGCGATCCCAAGAGCGACAAATACGTGGGCAGCGACGAAAGTTGGCGTCGAGCGGAAGCGGCGTTGGAGGCGGTTTGCCGCGACATGAACCTGCCGCACCTGGAAATCACCCGAGGCGAAGCGGCGTTTTATGGTCCCAAGGCCGACTTTATGGTGGCCGATTGCATCGGCCGGCAGTGGCAATTGGGCACGGTGCAACTCGACTACAATCTACCCAGTACCGAACGCTTTGCTTTGGAATATATTGGTCCCGACAACACGCCGCACCGGCCGGTGATGATTCACCGCGCGCCGCTGGGCTCGATGGAGCGATTCATCGGCGTTTTGATCGAGCACTTCGCCGGCGCGTTTCCGCTTTGGCTGGCTCCGGAGCAGGCGCGGGTGTTGGTTGTCAGCGAAAAGTCGGAAGCGTATGCTCGGCAGGTGGAAAGCCGTTTGAAGGAAGCTGGTTTCCGCGTCAGCGGCGATTATCGCCCGGACAAACTGGGCGCTAAAATCCGTGATGCGCAACTAAAACTGATTCCCTATATGCTGGTGGTGGGCGAAAAAGACATGGCGGCCGGCACGGTGAGCGTGCGCGACCGAATTGAGGGCGACCTGGGCGCCATGTCTCTCGACGCCGCCATCGCCAAGCTGAAAGAAGAAGTTCAGGCGAAAGCCATTCGTCAGCAAGCGAAACTCGTCAGTGCCGGGTTGGCGGACAGTGCGGAGCAGAATGAGTATTGATGAGAGATGAGAGATGAGGGATGAGAGAAAGCGGAAAGTTGGGGATCGAACCCTGAGCGCATAGTAGTCCTCACGCTCCGCGTGAGGGAAACGAAGCCGTAAGCTTCGCTGAACCCTGAACCCTGAACCCTATTTCAAACCCATTGGAGGAATTGAGCAATCGAACGTTCACAAAGGATCAACGAACAGATCCGCGTTTCACCCGTCCGCGTGATTTCGGCGGAGGGTGAGCAGCTTGGCGTCATGCCGATCGAGCAGGCGCTTTCCGCGGCGCGCGAGGCCGAGCTCGACCTGGTGGAAGTCGCGTCGGACGTGCGGCCGCCCGTCTGCCGCATCATGGACTTCGGCAAATTCAAATACCAGCAGCAAAAGCGCAAGCACAAGGCGCACCAGATCAAAATCAAAGAGATTCGCGTTCGGCCCAAGACCGACGAGCACGACCTGGGCGTGAAATTGAACCATGCGCGCGAGTTTCTGGAGCAAAAAAACAAGGTCTTGGTTTCCGTTGTCTTTCGCGGCCGCGAGATCGCCCATATTCAGGACGAAGGCAAGCGGATCGTGCAGCACATTATCAAAAACTTGGAAGACATCGCCAAAGTGGAAACACCGCCCAACACGCAGGGTAAACGCATCACCTGCGTCTTGTCGCCAAGATAGCGGTGAAGAGGGGAGAGTGGAAAGTGGTTCGCTTCCGCTCCGCTTGCGTCAATTTGCAGTTTGCAGTTTGCAATTTGCATTTCCGTCCAACTAGGAGATTCGCAACCATGAAACGACGACTACATCATATTTATCCATTGCCTGCCGGGATACTCAGCGCGATCGCGGCCTGTCTCGCTCTCTCGCTGTCGGCGCATGCGGCGGATTACAGTCTTGAAGCGATCGAGTCGCCCCCGCCCGACGATTTGCAGGCCGACATTGTCGAAAGGCTCTCCACGAGCGGCTTCAAGGTGATGTCGGCTCAGGGTCGGGCGCTGTGTGAAGTTTGGCCGGCCAAGTCGTGGCCCGCGGCGAAAGGTTTCAAAGCGACCGGCGAGGTGAATTATCCATTTGAGTTTGGCGAACTGTTGGGCGCCATCCGCTTCGCGCGTAACGGCGGCGACTTCCGGGGACAGAAAATCCGCAAGGGCGTGTATACCATGCGTTACGGCTTGCAGCCGCAAGACGGCAATCATGTGGGCACTTCGGACACGCGCGATTTCGCGGTGCTTTTGCCCGCTGCGGAAGACGGTCAGGCCGCACTCTTGGAGAAAGAGAAATTGTTTGAAGAGAGCACCAAGGCTTCCGGCACGCCACACCCGGCGGTTCTCAGTTTGTTGCCTCCCCCTAAAAAAGCCGAGAAACTGCCGCGGATGGTGCATCACGAAGAAGCCGACCTGTGGGCGGTTGATTTTGCCGGTAAAGCGAATGCGGGACAGCCGCTCGTGATGGAATTGGTCGTTGTCGGCCATGCGGGTGAGTAAGTCTCATGCCCACCCGCGTATGGTATAAAACCTGAATGCCTGCTGCAGCGATCAAAACCGTCTTACTCGCCGTGGTATTGCTGGCGGGGTTGCGCACCACCTTGGTTCGAGCCGAGGAACCCGACACGCGATACACCAATGAATCGCTGCGCGGCAAGGTAGTCTGGCTGGCCGAGGCGCTCCAGCGGCGTTTCGGGCTAAAGGCCGACGACGATATGCTACATTCCGTGGCGGCGATTGAATGCGCGGACGGGCGGTTGGAGCCGCTCTTAAAGGACGCGCGCGGCCGCGCGTTTTACAGCGACGAGCGTTTGCGCGGCGTTGACGTGGAGGTTTCGGTGCGCCGCTATCGCGGCGCGCCGATGCTGCAAGTGGTGCGCGTCTACCTGCTCAAGCCCAACGGCAAATATGAAGTCGATTACTGGTGCGACGTATGTTCCATCGCCATGTACGAACCCAAGGCATGCGAATGTTGCCAAGGCCCGATTCGCCTCCGCCAGCGGCGCGTGGACGAGCCAAACAGCGGCGACAAAGAGCGGCCGTAGGGTGGGCATTGCCCACCATCGCCGTCAACGACGGCGATCACGGGAAGGGGGAATTGGGGCAAGGTATACATTGCGCGGCCAGGAATGAGGCCGCAACATCGGTGGCCGCCTCTTGGAGTGCGGTGATTTATCACCGCTTTCCTTTGCGGCGGAGCCGCCTTTTGCCGCCTCAAGCGTATGGCTGGCCCGGCAACCGCGGCTGCCACTGTCCGTCTTGGTCGAAAAGCAAAGGTCGCTCCGCGACGGGGGAAAGCGGCGATGAATCGCCGCACTCCAAAAGGAAGCCTCATTTCGGGCCGCGTGTGGTATAACACTGCGCGTTGCCCGATCGTGACATCAAATGGAATGGACAGAACAATTTTCCAATGAGCCAAGCCGAAATCCTCGCCGCCATTCCCCATCGCCCGCCGTTTTTGTTTCTTGATGAGATTGTCGAGCGCGGCGAGAATCGCATCGTCTGCCGCAAGACTTTCCGCGGCGACGAGTTCTTTTATCAAGGGCATTACCCTGATTGCCCGCTGACGCCGGGCGTGATTCTTTGTGAAGCGGCGATGCAGGCCGGCGCGGTCTTGCTGTCGTCGCGGATGGCCGGCAAAAGCGGCGCCCCGGTCGCGACGCGAATGGGCGAGGTCCGCTTTAAGCGCATGGTGCGGCCGGGCGAAACGGTGGAACTTGAAGTCGATCTCATCGAACAGTTGGCCGAGGCCTATTATTTGAAGGCCAAGGTCTGTTGCGGCGGCAAGGTGGCGGTTCGCTTTGAGTTTGCCTGCACGCTCGCCGCCGCGCAATAGCTCAAGTCGATACTCAAAATCCGCCGGCCCTCTTCACACTGGTTTTTCAGTGGTTACAATCGGGGCATTGTGGTTTGGGGCAGCCCACCATCGGCGCCGGTCATACGACCGGGCCGCGAACCATCATCCATTGCTTCACGCCTTGAAGGAGATTGCTCATGACCACCACCATCGAACGTCTCACGCGTACCGCGATTTTCGCGGGATTCGTGCTCATCGCCGGTCTCGCCGCCGATCACGGCAAGGGAATTCTCTTCCCTGACTTCTCGCCACCCACGGCCGGTAGCCACGACAAGCCGGCCGCTGAAATCGGCAAAAAGGTCAGCGCCGAGCAGCCCTGGAGTGTTACCACCGTCACGTCGTCCATCAAGGGCAAACCCGTCTCCGGCAAGCCGGTGAACCTCGTCGGTGAAATTATTGACATTTCCTGCTACCTGCAGGTGGGCAAACACGGCGACAAACACCGTGACTGCGGTCAGAAATGCGCGCGCCACGGTCAGCCGATCGGGCTGCTGACTAAAGATGGCGACGTTTACACCCTGATTGACGAAGAGCACGACCCGCGCCGCGACGGCGACACCGGCGTGCGCGCCCAACTGATCGACCACATGGCGGAGGTCGTGCGCGTCCACGGCACCGCCACCGAGGTGGCCGGGCAAAAGGCGATTTACATCACCGGCACCGCCAAGCCGGCCAAGAAGTAGTCGACGTATAATGACAGTAAACTTGGTGGCTGGGGCGATCCGCCGCCCCAGCCGCCAACGAAGCCGTGCCTGTCGATTCTAGCGGTCAATCACCGCTCCACTGGACGAGCCCTAACGTCACGAGATTCAGCTCGATGCCACCCGCTTGCCGGGTGGAGTCTCACGTTGGCTGTCTACACGAGCGGATTTGAACTTCCCTTCGCCCGATTTTTCGCCGCTTGGCCGCCTTCGGCGGCCAAGCGGCGAAAAATCGGGGGGTTCGGGGTAGGTCGCTTTTGTAGACGGCCAACGTGAGACTCCTCCGGGCTAGCCGGAGGCATCTTCCTAGGCAACCAACGCGGTGATTTCGGTTAAACTCGCCTGTATTGCGCAGTCCATGCCCAACCTACCTTAAGAGATGCATCCATGACCGCTTACACTCGCGCGGCGTTGGCCGCCATACCGTTGATTTTGTCGTTCACTAGCTTGGCTTTTGGCCAGAAGTTTGGTGAAAAGGCCCCCCAGCCACCGCTCGGTTTGCCAGCCGCGTTCTGGCCGGAAGACAACCCTTATTCCAAAGAAAAGGCCGAGTTGGGCTGGCTGCTCTACTTTGATACTCGGCTTTCCAGCGATAACACAGTCTCGTGCGCCAGTTGTCACGAGCCGCAAAAGGCCTTTACCGACGGCGCGGCGGTGTCCGTCGGCATCAAGGGCCAAAAGGGCGCACGCAGCGCCCCGACGGTGATCAACCGTGCTTACAGCACTTTGCAGTTCTGGGACGGCCGCGCCGAATCGCTCGAAGATCAGGCCATAGGACCGATCGCCAATCCCTTGGAAATGACGCTCGAAAAGGTCGCCGATAAAGCCCATGAAGCTTGCACCACGCGGCTGCGCGCCGTGCCCGGTTATGTCAGCCGCTTCAAAAAGACCTTCGACTCCAATGGAATCGATATGGATCAGGTGGCCAAGGCCATCGCCACATTTGAGCGCACAGTTTACTCGGGCAACGCCCCCTTTGACCGGCACGAAGACGGCGATAAGTCGGCGATGAGCGCGGCGCAGGTTCGCGGCATGGACGTGTTTTTCAAGAAAGCGGCCTGTGATAGCTGCCATATCGGCTTTAATTTTACCGATGGATCGTTCGCCAACATTGGCATCGGAATGGACAAGAAAGACCCCGATTTAGGCCGCTATCTCATCACCGGCCGCGACGAAGAACATGGCGCCTTCAAGACGCCGACCTTGCGCGACATCGAGCACACAGGCCCCTATATGCACGATGGCCGTTTCCAAACCCTGGAAGAGGTCGTCGAGCATTACGACCGCGGGGGCATCAAAAACAAGTACCTCGACCAGCGCATGAAACCGCTCAAGCTCACCAAGCAAGACAAGAGCGACCTGGTGGCTTTTCTCAAGGCGCTTAGCGGCGAGGGGTGGCAGCACATTAAGCCGCCCAGCGCGAATGAGTTTCCGAAGTAAGGTCGTCCATAGATGGGAGTGGACGGTCTGGGAAGCCGATCCTCCGATTGTATCGTTCGTGGCGGAAGGGGACATCAATTGGGGAATAATTCCGACAGCCACGCCAGCGATTCGGTTTGCCATTGGTTCCACATCGGGCCGCGGTATCCGTTCAGGCCATGGCCGCCGGACGGCAACTCCAGGTATTTGCCCGGAATGTTGTGCTTTCGCAACGCTTCGTAAAACGCCTTGCTGTTGTCAGGCGGCACGGGCTTGTCGTCAGCGGCGTGGGCGAGAAAGGTGGGCGGAGTTTGTTCCGTAACATGCTTCTCATTGGAGAACCGCTCGACAAGCTCGCGCGGCGCGTCTTTACCCAAAAGGTTCTTTTGCGAACCGGCATGCGCCGCCTGCCGACCCATGACAATCACCGGATAAACCAGAATCATAAAATCCGGCCGGCAACTAACGCGGTCGAGCGGCGCCGCCGCCTGAGCATCGCCCTTGTCAAAATGCGTGCCCGCGGTCGAGGCAAGATGCCCACCGGCGGAAAAACCCATGATGCCAATCCGGTTCGGATCGATCGCCCACTTCTCCGCGTTGGCGCGAACGGTGCGCAGCGCCCGCTGGGCATCAAGCATGGGCACGAACGGGCGACCCGCCGGCAAGCGATATTCCAACACAACGCCCGTGATGCCGTGTTGATTGAGCCAGCGGGCGATGCCGTGTCCTTCGGGTTCCTTGACCAGTCCGCCGTAGCCGCCACCGGGGCAAATCACGATGGCGGTTCGATTGCCATTGGCCGGGCGATAGAGCGTGATCCAGGTTTCGGCCTCTTCAAATTGCCCATTGCCGACCGGCGCGCGTCCTTGCCACAAAGCGATCCGCTCCGGTTCGGCGGCCGCCGCCGTCGCAATCAGCGCGCTTATGAATATGATCTGAGAGAGTAGCGGTAAGTGTCGAATGATGAGCATGGTTACACTCAATTGGATTTGGAGTCGATGCAAAAACACATGGATGATGGTTCACGATCGGCGGGAATTCGTCGGAACCCGACGGTGCGCGCTACCCTCGAGCTTCCCGAGCCGGATGATAGCTCGCCGAATAGGCCAGGGCTTGCTCGCCAATCAAGATGGCGATGAGCAAGAAGAGCATCCATTGGCTCAAATTCGTGCCGGCCAAATCTTGCGAACCGATACGGAAATCGGCCGCGTCGCGATATTCATAGGCGATGCCTTCCAACTTGGTATGCAGCTCTTCAACGCCGATGGTCGCCAGGTTTCCCTCGTCGGCCTCCACGTTGAAAGCCAGTCGCCGTGTCTCAATTTTGTTGTCTGTGGTCGTAAGTTGCAATTCATAAACGCCACTGGTCGCCACTTCGGGGAAAGCCGCCTGCAGCCCCTTGCCGCCCTGCCGCGGCGCGGCCCCGGCGACTTGCGTGCTGGCATCGGCGGAAGACGGCAACGCACTCTCGGCCGCGTCGCCCGGCGCCTTTGCCATGGCGCGCTCCGTGGGCGCCAGCAGTCGGACTTCGCTTTGATAATGGCCCGGATCGATCTCCAGCTCGATCGGCGTGCCGACAATGCGGTTGGCGTCGAGCGCGGGGGGCGAGGCCAGATACGATTGCAGTTCGAGCATCGCCACCACAAAACTGGGGTTGCGCGCCCAGTTGTTCCAGGTGGGCGCGGCCGTGGTGGTAAACACCACTACGCGGCCCTCGCCAAACTGCTTTTCGACGCACAGCGGCGCCTGATTTCGCAAGCGGGCCAAAACGCGCGTGGTCGATTTCGCCGCCGGCGTCCAACGACGCGGGGCGGCCAGATAGTGTTCCACGTTCACCGCCGCCAAGTAACTGTTTCGCTCGCCGGCGAAGACGCGAAAAATCGGATGGTCGCTGATCGCTAGATCGGGCCCCTTTGCCAACCGGTCGACAAGAAGCTGCGTCTTCGACAACAGCGGCAGCGGAAACAGGCCCGCGCCGTCGTCATACAACTCGTTGTAAAACGCCGGCCGGCAGTTCTCACCCAAAAACACGCCCAGCCCGCCGCCTTGTCCGACGTATTTTTCCAAAGCATCGACACCGGGCGGATCGATGCGCCCCACGTCGAGCAGGTAGATGGCCTGAAACTTTTCCAGCGGCTTGTTGTTGAGATAAGCGGGAGATTCAATGCGCGGGTCGATGCCCGTCTTCACGGCGCCGCCTGGCGCCAAGGCCGCCGCCAGATAACGCGCGTGAATCTGATCGCGGTCGCCGTCGATCAACAACACCGGCACGCTGGCGGGCAGATCGACAATGGCGAAGCGCAGGTTGTCGAACGACAGCGGATCGCTCGATATCGACGCGCCGACGGTGTGTTCGCCCGCCGTTTCAAAATAAACGCTGAAGCGCCGCGTTTCGCTCTCGCCGGGAGCGATGCGGTCGATCGTCAGCGAGGGCCGCGCGCGACCGTCTTCCTGCAAAACCACGCTCACCGCTTCGGCGGCTTCGCTGCCATAATTGGCCACAGTGACCGCCATGTAAAAGGGCGTGGCCGCGGCGCGCGTGCCGCGCACCGGCTCCAGTGAAGCGATGGCCAAATTGGCGTGGGCGGCATCGACGCAGTTGATGAATTTCAACTGAGTTTTGGCCGCCTCGAGCCTGGCGAGCGTCTTGGCGATGTCGTCCGCTTCTTGCCAGTCGCGCAGGCGAAAATCGGAAAGCAGGTAGACCACGCGGTCTTCGTCCAGTTCTTTATCGATCCAGCCATCGGCGGCGCGCAGGGCCGCGTCGGGGCCGACTGCCCTTTGCGAGGGTCGCAGGCCGCTCAATCGATCTCGCAACCGCCGGCCGAAGTCGCTATCGACCCGTTCGTCGTAAAAATCAGCCGGCGAACCGTCGGCCGCGCGTCCGGCCCGCGAAAACCGCAACAAGGTGAAGGACTGGCTCAACGGCTGCCGCGACAGTTCATCGCCGATGCGCTCAATGACCTTTTTGGCTTCGTCAAAGGCGCTGGTATT
>DASVGM010000173.1:0-10094 GCA_036379555.1 Pirellulales bacterium
CCAAAACATTTCGGTATTCTCGAACGCGATGCACCACGTCCGTGTCAGCCTGGGAAATCCGCCCTCGTGACCGCACACGCTCGATGAGCGTCCGAGCAGTTCGAGGCCTTGGGATGCCAAATGCGATCGTAAAATACCCCAGCGCCGTCTCAAATTCCGAGAAAACGCGTACGATATATGTTCCCTCCAAGTGTCCAGCAGCGGTCTTAATGTCGGGTCGCCTCACTTCCTGAATCAAAATCGTGGGATCTATGGCAAGTTCCGCGATGAGCCTGTCGGTTCCAAATCGAATCGCGCGGTATTCGCGCTCGACCGTCTTGATTCGGCCCATCCATTTAAATGCTTCAGCCGGCATGGGCCATCATTTGATCAAACACTTTTCGCAGTGTCGCCTTCGACAGAGGCTTCGCCTTGTCGTCGAGCAGGCCATTCTCCCCATGAAAATAATGGACATTCCATCGGTCATCGTAGTAATACAAGCTGGCAATGTCATCATAGGAGGGCATCAGGCAAAGATCCACGACGCCGTCTGTATTCGGAGCCTCGCGTGCGATCGGCTCTAAAAGAAGTCGGACGGTTTCGCGCTGGAGAAGGAGAGCCGGCGCCTGATAGTCGCCAATCTCAGGATCCTCCATCTTTTTCTCGATTTCCCGTGTTGCCCAGCCAAGCTCATCAGCCCATTGCTTGACCGCTTTGATTAACTTTTGGAGCTTTTCGAGCCATGCCTCGCGCGCCGTTGTCTGCTTTGCCATCGTTATCCACCCAAGTCCATGCGTGCTCGACTGGTTTCAGTTTAGGCCGTCAACCCCCCGTCAATCGTGAGCACCTGCCCTGTAATATAAGCTGAACCGGGGGCGGCCAGAAAGAGTATGGCGTCGGCCACTTCGTCGGCCTTGCCCAACCGCTTGGCCGGCACACGCACTTTGACCTCGCTCAACAGGGCATCTCCCAAGGCGGCCGTCATGTCGCTCTCAATAAAGCCGGGGGCGATGGCGTTAACGGTCACCTTGCGGCTTGCCAATTCACGGGCCACGGTGCGCGTCATGCCGATCAGCCCGGCCTTGGAAGCCGAGTAATTGGCCTGGCCCGGATTACCCATCAGTCCCGAAACGCTGGCCACGTTGATGATGCGGCCGTAACGCTGCTGCATCATGGTCAAGGTGGCGGATCGCGTGAACAAAAACGCCCCGCGTAGATTCGTATTGAGCACTTCGTCCCACTGCTCGTCTTGCATGCGGGGAATCAGCGTATCGCGCGTGATGCCGGCATTGTTGACCAGAATATCGAGACGTTCCCATTTTTCGGTCACCGCGTCGACAACCTGCTTGACGCTTTCAGAGCTGGTCACGTCGCATTCAAACGCGGCCGCCGTGCCACCCGCTTGCTGAATGGCGGCCACGGTTTGTTCGAGTTTTTCGCGGTTTCTCGCGATGCAGGCCACCTTGGCGCCGGCGCCGGCCAGGGCGATGGCGATGGCCTGCCCCAAGCCGCGCGAGGCTCCCGTGACGAGGGCCACCTGGCCTTGTAGATCGATTTTGATTCGGCCTGTTGATTCTGGCATGTTGGTTCCTTGTCGTGGCAAATTACTCCACTCCTTTTGCGTTGACTTTGCGATCAATCCGCTTCAGCAATCCGCGCAGCACGCGCCCCGGCCCCACTTCATAAAACTCGTCAAAACCATTGCCCATGAGCCACCGCACCGATTCCTCCCAACGAACGGGCGAAACGATTTGCCGCATCAATAAATCGCGGATTTCATCCGGATCGGTGTGTGGCTGGCCATCGACGTTGGCAACCACGGGAAGGCGCGGCGTTTGGATCGTCACGTTTTTCAGCGCGGCGGTCAGCCGTTCGACGGCGGGTTGCATGAGCGGCGTGTGAAACGCGCCCGCCACCGCCAGCCGAACCACTTTGGTGGCGCCGGCGGCTTCGGCCAACTGGCTAATGCGTTGGCACGCCGCGTAGGCGCCGGAAACGGCAATGTTACCCGGACAGAGGAAATTGGCAAGTTGCAACACCTCGCCCTGGGCCGCCTCTTGGCAAAGAGCTTCGACCCGCTCGCGATCCAGCCCCAAAATGCTCACCATGCCGCTCGGCGCGGCATCGGCGGCGGCCTGCATGGCGGCGCCACGCTCGGCCACCAGCTTTAGCCCGCTCTCAAAATCAAGGGCGCCCGCGAAAACCAAGGCGGTATATTCACCGAGGCTCAAACCGGCGGCCGCGCCGCAAGAGGCAATCACTTCAGGCGAGCGGGCCTCTAAGACATCGAGTGCCGCCAGACTGGTAACGAACAACGCCGGCTGACTATAGGCGGTGGAATCGAGCTTATCGGCCGGCCCCTCAAAGCAAAGCTGGGTCAGGTCGTAGCCGAGCAGCGCCGAGGCGGCGGTGAAGCGGTCTTTCGCGCGCCCAGCGGCGGCGATAAAGTCGCGGCCCATGCCCACCTGCTGTGCGCCCTGGCCGGGAAATAAAAAGGCGATTTTGGGCACGTCTTCTCCTCACCCGAGTCCATTCGCTGCTGGCAGGCTTGCCGCCTGACGGCCTCAATCACTCGCTGCTTTCCACCACGATACGGCCCATGTAATAGCCGCAATTCGGGCAAACCACGTGCGAGGGCACGGCGTTGCTGCATTGCGGGCAATAATTCAATTGCTTAGGCTTTTTATGGTCGTGCGCTCGGCGGCTGCCGCTACGAGCGTTGGAATGTTTTCTTTTAGGTACGGCCATTGGTGGACTCGGCTAAATTGTCGGCTTGTTCGCCAGCCAGTTACGCCGGCCGGAGAGAAACGATTGATGCTAAAGATGCCGCGAGCATCTGTCAAGACTATCCTCACTCACAGCGTAAAGCTTCGCCGAACCCGGTTTGGAAGTCGGCAAACTAACCCGAAGCACTCGTCGCAGGTCTGCGCAATGACCGGACTCCGGTTTGCCAACGTGTTTCTCCACCCGGCAAGCGGGTGGCATCAACGGTCCAACGCCGCCGCGACGAAACGAAGAAACAACTGTCAACCATTCAGGTTGCGATTTGAGATGGTGCCAGTTCTGCTACGCAAGGTGCGCCGCCCATGCCAGGGCCGATAAGTAATCCGGGCTAATCGAGGTGTTTGCGGCGCAGGCCGATGAGGGCCGTCAGGCCGGGCTTAGGATTGCCGGCGGCGTCAAACAAGCCGCCGAAGTTCAATTCTTCCGCGTCGCCGTCCATGAGCTGGTTCCAGCAGATGCCATGGACCGATGGCTTGGACATCAAGAGCGGAACGTAGTGCTTGATCCAAGCGGCCTGGTTCTCAGGCGACCAGCCGCCGGGCAACGCCTGCGGCAGCGGCGAGAGGTGGCCCCGCGCGCCGGGCACGCTCGCTTCGCCGCCCGGCACCGCCAGCGTCACGTGCAACGGCAAGCCAAGATAAGCCCATAAATCGAGCAAGCGGCTGAATTCCAGTCGATCTCGCGGGTAACTGCCGCCGGGCTGATAGCCCATGTTGATTTCGATGCCCACGCCCGCCAGTTTCAAGCCGGATCGCACCAGGGCGTCGGCGAAGTGCAGCGGCGAAAAGTCGGGAGCGGTGCGGCCCATGTATTCGGCCCACGGTTGATCGAACCTCACGATGAGCGGAGTTTTAGGATCAAGCTGATGCGTCAATTCGATCACGCGAGCGGTCAATCGCAGACGCTGCTCTTCGCTGAGCGACAAATCCTCGCCCACGTTCACCCGCGCGGCGCATTGCCATTCATCGACCTGACCGCGATAACGCTTCACGGCCTGTTCCACAAACTCGCTGATAAAGGAGAGAATGCTGTCGAAGTCACCTTCCCAAAGATAGAGCCAGTCGGGCAGGCCGCCGGCGTCCAGCCGCAAGAGCGGCCCGGCGCAAACGGTCAATTCGTGCTGCCGGCAGGCCGCGATCTGCCGATCGGTCTGCTCCCATTGGCAAACGCTCTCGGTGGCCTCAACCGAGCGCCAAGAGATGGGCACCTGCGCGGCATTGAAGGCTTTCAAATAGTAGGCGGCCAACGGCATATCCAAGGTATGACGGCCGAGATTCGCGGCCAGCAGGGTGCGCAGTTTTTGGCCGCTGCGGTGCCGCGCGGCCAATGCTTGATCGGTGTAGCCGGCCACCAGCAAATCGGCCGCGTCGAGCGCGAGCACGATCGCTTTTTGCGCCAAGCTCGCGGCACGGGCCGCATCGTCCTGGTTCGTCACCGCGTGTGCGAGAGCTTCCAGTCCTTTATGCAGCGCGGCATCGACCTTGCCCGGCACCGCCAGACCGATGGACTGCCAGTCGGCAAGCTGATTTCGCACCTGGTTGATCTTGCCGCGCGCCAGCTCGACGGCAAGCTGGTAAGGGCGATCGCGTTGCATGAGCGTCGCGGTCGCCAGCATGAAGCGGCCGTGCCCCTCCACGAGCCAGGGTATATGGAACTTGCCCGAATCGGAAACATGGCGTTCCACGATCAACTCGCCGTCGTGCAGGCGCGTGCGGCATGTCCAGGGAATCTGGTCGGGACCGGTCATGTAGGCTTGCTCGGCCTGTTGGGGTGTGAAATGGCCGGTGGGTGGAACGATGAGTTTGAGTGCGCCTGCCGACATATCGAACGACCGCTGTTTCGTGGAAAAGCAAAAGTGTATCTTAATCTTATGCCACTATCGACCATCTTGGAAACGTGTATCTCGTCGCTTCCCGTCCGCAGGGGCAAAGTGCGCGATGTTTACGACCTGGGCGACACCCTGCTTTTAGTCGCCACCGATCGCATCAGCGCCTTTGATTGGGTTTTGCCCAACGGTATTCCCGACAAGGGCCGCATCCTCACTCAGCTTAGCCGTTTTTGGTTTCAATTGCTTGGTGAGCCTCACCATTTTATCACCTGCGACGTCGAGCAGATGCCCTTGCCGGCCGGGATTGACCGCCGCCCGCTCGCTGGGCGCAGCATGCTGGTCAAAAAGACACGCGTGGTGCCGATTGAATGCGTCGCCCGCGGTTATCTTAGCGGTTCCGGCTGGAAAGAATACTTGCGGCACGGCGCGGTCTGCGGCCTGCGTCTGCCGGAGGGTCTAAGCGAGAGCGCGCGGCTTAGGGAGCCGATTTTTACCCCGGCCACCAAGGCCGAAAGCGGGCACGACGAAAATATTTCGTTCGAGCGTATGTGCGAAACGACCGGACGCCCGCTTGCCGAAGAGTTGCGCTGCCGGACGCTGGCGGTTTATGGGCGCGGAGCGGACTATGCGCGCCAGCGCGGCATTCTCATCGCCGATACGAAATTTGAGTGGGGCGTCCCCGCCGCCGGTGAACAAGTGAAGCGGGAAATCATCCTCATCGATGAGGTTTTGACTCCGGACAGCTCGCGATTTTGGCCGGCCGACGACTACCAACCGGGCCGCAGCCAGCCCTCGTTCGACAAACAGTACGTGCGCGATTGGCTGGAAACGACCGGTTGGGATAAGCAAAGCCCGCCGCCCGCCTTGCCCGACGACGTCATTGAACGCACTCGTGCCAAATACATTGAGGCTTACGAGGCGCTCACCGGCCAAAGCTTTGAGTGAGGGCGTTATACTAAACGGGGGCGGGAATGAGACGCGAGCTGGCCTGCGCAACAGCGGTTGTTACGCCCCGACTGGCTTGATGCTAGATTTATTCCGCCACGATCGGGGCTTGCCCCCGTCGAGCGATGACTGACCGGCTAGATGTATGGCGCCGAACGCGCCACGTTTTCGCGTTGCATCCGCCGCCGAAGGCGGCGGATGCAACGCGAAAACGGAAAGAATCTGTCGGGGCGTTCGTTCTAGCCAGTCAGTCAGTGCTTCCACCGGGGCAAGCCCGGCGGTGACGGTGCGGAACAAATCCGGTATGGAATCTCAACTCGTTATCGTATCAAAGTCGGGCATTTTGCGCAGGCCGGACGCGAGCATCGCGATCAGGCTCTCTCGTAGCTGCGTAAAGTGCATCACCGCCTTTCCTTGTCGCGGAGCGACCTTTGCATTTTGAACGGCCATCCACGAACTACGAACTGGTCGATTTTGGCCAGGGGCGCAAGCTCGAGCTCTTTGGCGGCCATCTGATCGATCGACCGTCGCCTGCGGCCGAAGGTGCGAGCAAAGCTTGCCCTGAAAGCGTTTGGGCGTCGGCCGCGCGGTTCGATCGCTTCGCGGCCGACCGCGGCGAATGGCGGGCCGGCGCCGGCCTCACGCCATTGCCCGAGCGCTGGCAAATCCGTCATCGGCAATTCGTGCTGGAACTAAGAGCCACGCCCGCCGGGCAACTGGGTGTGTTTCCAGAGCAGGTGGCCAATTGGGATTGGCTGACCGAGCAGATTTCCGCCGCCGCTCAACCGGTCACGTTGTTGAATCTTTTCGCTTATACCGGCGCGAGCAGCTTGGCGGCGGCCGCGGCGGGGGCAGAGGTCACCCACGTCGACGCCGCGCGCAACATCGTCGCCTGGGCGCGCCGCAACGCCGAGTTGTCGTCGTTGGCGCAGGCGCCGATTCGCTGGATTGTCGACGACGCGGTCACCTTTGTGCGCCGCGAGTTGAAGCGCGGGCGGCATTACGATTGGATCGTGCTTGACCCGCCCAGTTACGGCCACGGCGCCCAAGGGCAAAGCTGGAAACTGGCTGACGATCTTGAGCCGTTGCTGAACGATTGTGTTCGCCTCCGCTCGTCACGGCTAGGCGGATTGTTGCTCACTTGCCACACGCCGGGCTTTGGACCGCGGGAGTTGCGGGAGCTTTTGGTTCGAGCGGCCGGGCTTGGCGAGGTGGAGAGCCAACCACTGGTTCTGGAAAGCCGCGACGGCCGCTTGTTGGCCGGCGGCGCGATGGCGAGGATGGTCGTACGATCGGTTTTTGCGCCCGAAACGGATCGCTAGAGTCGGCTTGACGGACAAAACTGTCATCCTCTGAGAGAGGTTGGACCGGTGAGCCGCGCGAATTCGATAAGCGAAAGTGGGTGCCAGCCAGCGGCGACATGGATCGTCGGTCGCCTCAATGGCCGCCGCTGGCGTCAAACGGACAGGTGTGTCAGTGGAATTGAATCGCAACCATTATTTCATGGCCGGGGTGGTTTTGCTCCTGCTGGGCGTTCAGCTTAGGCTAGTTGATTCCTACGTGCTCAACGAGCAGAGCACGCGGATATTGACGCCGCAAGGTTCCAACAGCACCCTGGCGGCCGTCCGCCCCCTGATGCAAAGCATTTCACCCACGCCGCATAAAGTGGTCCGGCCGCCGGAGTCGCTGGGCTGGGCGCTGATGTCGATCGGCTCGGTGTTGATTCTGCACGCCTTGGCGATGAAGGCGCCCGGCGCCCCATAGCATGCAAACCCCAAATCCGCTGCAATCCGTTCCAGCACCACCTGTTCCACGGCAGTCGGCGCCACCGTCGGCCGGCGGAGCGCACTGGTGTGTCGTGCTGACGGCACTTGCGGCGGCGATCGCCCTGGCGCCTTGGCTGCTGGCCCAGGATGCGTCGGATGTGCATGGCGGCGCCAGTGGACAAAAGCCGAATTTGCAACGAGAAGGCACGCAGTTGCAAGATGAACGGGGCCGTTTTCTCACCGTCGGCGTCCGACTGACCTTTGTTTCGGCGGGCGGAAAGCGCTACGTCGGCCTGGAGAATCTGAACCTGCAACGCGTGGGAAAAATCATCGCCACGAGCGCCGACTCGGTCGAATGGTTTGTCAGCGGAACGGTCACGGAGTATCAAGGGGTGAATTACCTGCTCATCGCGCGAGCACGCCGTAAAGCCTCGTTACCCGGCGACCGCCGCTCGTTTTAACACCGCACCCCCAGGCAAACCATGAAAATCGTCGAAGTCCTCTGTCAGATACTGCGTATCCCGCAGATTGTCGCCAAAACGGCCAGTAGCCAAGACGCCGTCATCGTGCGCATCCGCACGGACAATGGGCTGGAAGGCGTCGGCGAATCCGACAGTTCACCTGAAGTGGTCAAGTCGATTGTCGATGCCCCATTCAGCCACAACATCGCCTGCGGCCTGCGGCATATTTTGATCGGCGAGAACGCTCTCGAAAACGAGCGGCTGTGGCAAGAGATGCAGCGGCGCACGATGTACTTTGGCCGGTCGAGCGTGACGATCACGGCCATGGCGGCCGTCGATATGGCCCTCTGGGATCTGAAGGGCAAACATTTTGGCGAACCGATCCACCGCCTGCTCGGCGGCAAGCGGCATGGTCGCATTCAGGCCTATGCGTCAATTCTGTTCGGCCGCGACGGCCAGGAAACGCGCGATATTGGCCGCCGCTGGACCGATGCCGGCTACCGCGCGGTCAAATTTGGCTGGGAACCGATGGGGCGGTCGGAAGCGGTCGATATCGACCTCGTGCGCGGCGCGCGCGAGGGCGTGGGCGCGGGCACGGTGCTCATCGACGCCGGCTGCGTTTGGGACGCGCGAACCGCGCTGAATCGCGCCCGGGCCTTTGCCGATTTCGACATCGGTTGGCTTGAAGAACCGCTTGCGCCCGATGATGTGGAGGGCTATCGTTGGCTGCGCGATCGTTCGCCCGTGCCGATCGCGGCGGGCGAAGAAGAATGCGGCCGAGCGGCCTTTCGCCCGCTGATTGATGCCCGTGCGTTGGACGTCTATCAGGTTGATCTTTCACGTAACGGGTTCACCGACGCGGCCTACATTCGTAGTCGCGTGGAAGAGATCGGCGCTCGCTTGTGCAATCATTGTTACACCAGCCCATTGACGGTGGCGGCCAGCCTGCATTGGCTGAGCACCTGCCGCGACGCGTTTTTGTTTGAGGATTGCGTGGAAGATTCACCCTTGCGGCACGAGTTGACGCAAGAAAAGGTGCAAGCCGAAGATGGTTGGATCACGGTGCCCGACCGGCCCGGCTTGGGCGTCACGCTCGACGAGGATTTTGTCGCGGCGCACCTTGTTTGCGAGTCGCGCTGACGAAGGGAACACCGATGGCCCCTGGTATGTGGCCACTCTCTGTTGCCATTCAAACGTATGCAGCCGCGGCTGTCTTGGAGTGCGGCGATTCATCGCCGCTTTCATCCGTCGCGGAGCGACCTTCTCTCCGACCGCATGGATGGACGGCGCGTTCCGGCGGCCGCCGAGGGCTGCCAGCGAGGTTCTAGCCCGGAGTATACATCGGCTCTCGCGTAGGCAGCGCACACTGCGTAGCAGAATTCGTGAGAATTCTGGCCGTAAACCACGTCGACGACCAGACTTCTTACGAAGTCTGCTACGGGCCGATGGGCACCGCCTCACATCGCAACTTGAAGGGTTGACAGTTGTTACTTCGTTTCGTCGTGGCGGCGTTGGACCGTTGATGCCACCCGCTTGCCGGGTGGAGATTCCCGTTGGCCGTCTACACGAGGCATTTGCCACCAATCTCTTCTCCGATTTTCCGCCGCTTGGCCGCCGAAGGCGGCCAAGCGGCGGAAAATCGGGGTGGGTGGGGAAGGCTATCGGTGTAGACGGCGAACGTGAAAACTCCCTCGGGCAAGCCGAGGGCCTCTTCAACAAACACATTGGCAAGCCGAAGTCCGGCCATTGCGCAGGCCAGCTAAGAGTGCCAATTGTCAACTTTGAAACCCTTGAAAAACGTGAACTAGAGACGGTTCCGGTCGGTGCGCAATGCGGGCTAGGCGTCGCCCGGACGGCGAGCGGCCAAATACTCACTCAAGGCGTCTTGCCAGGCCGGCATGGCCGGGCCGCCCAACGCATGAAATTTGCTCGTATCCAGCACGCTATAGGACGGACGCGGCGCTTTGGCCGCGTATTGCGCCGTTGTGATCGGTTCGAGCGAAACATCGAGTTGCGACTGACGGAAAATCTCGGCCGCGAAGTCATGCCAGGTGGTGGCGCCGCCATTGACCACGTTAAAGAGGCCGAAATGATCGCTTTCCAGCAAGAATAAAATCGCACGGGCGACATGCGGTACGTAGCTGGGCGTGCAATGCTGATCGGCGACCACACGCAGCGGCTTGCCCTGCCGCGTCAGTCGCAGCATGGTATCGACAAAGTTGCCGGCGGGCGTCTTGGGGCCTTGCTGGCCGTAAAGACCGCATGTGCGCACGATGATGTGCTTGGCGCAGGCCGCGGCCTCGTTTTCGCCGCCGAGTTTGCTTTGCGCGT
>DASVGM010000174.1:0-3958 GCA_036379555.1 Pirellulales bacterium
TACGCCGAGCACGCTCAACGCGCTGTTAGCGGCCGAGGGCTTTCGCGTTTTGCGCACGACGTTTGTCGGTACCGACGGCTGGCTTCGGCAATCGGCGCGACGGCTGGCGGCGAGCGAATCAAGCCGCGGCTGGCTGACGGCCTGCCGTTGGAAGCCGTTAGCGCAGGCCATTGCCGCCGTCAGCGAGCGTTGCCGCCGCGCCGACGACATGGTGTTTCTTGCCGAACGGGCGTAAGCGGGGCCACGACTAGGTTGATTCAACCCGCAAGCCGTAGAATACGGCAGGTTTCCTCGTAGCTCGCCTCAAGTTCCAATGGCACGGCCCCCCTCTTCAATTCGCACCCAAATCCGTTAAACTATTCCGCGTTCGCCCGCCGCACGAGCGGGCCACGTAACGGATGCCATTCACCGCGATCTTGGAGTCACGTCATGACGACGACGGTCACGAAGACCCGCCCCAGCGGGCAACTCAACCTGCGCGACAAACTCTCGCGCCTCACCTTTCTCGATGCCGCCAAGCTGCTCGGCCCCCAAGGCAAACAGCTCATTCAAAAAAGCGGCAATCTCTGGGGCATTAAAATCTCCGACGATGTCTATCTCGGCGACGATCTGTTTCGCTTGCGCATTCCGCACGAAACCGTCGCCGGGCAGCCCGTGATTGTGACCATCACGCTGATGTCCGAAGCCCACAATCGGCTGCGCTTCAACTGCACCGCCTGCGAGACCGCTTGCGATCACGTCGGCGCCGCCTTTTCGACCATTCTCGAAGAGAAAACGGCCCTGGGCCTGGCGATCGCGCCGCCCAAGCGTGAGGCCGTGGCCAGCTTGAGTGAAGAGGAACTGATCGAGAAGGCCCTGGCCGAACGGCTCGAACGAGCCAAGACCGAAAAAATGAAGGTCGAAGCCGCCGACCCCGCGAAGCCGTGGACCAACTACACCGTCACCAATCGCCTCACCGGCAAGAGCTACCGCGTCGCCTTGCGCGGTTTGGAGGCCGGCGAATCGTATTGCTCGTGTCCCGATTTTCGCACCAACACGCTCGGCACCTGCAAGCACATTTTGCACGTGATGCAAAAGATCAAGCGCAAGTTCAATGCGATCCAACTGCGGCGGCCCTACCGACGCAAACATCTTGGTCTGCACCTGCGATACGATCGCGAGGTGACGCTGCGCTGGTTGCTGCCGCACAAGCTCGACGAACAGGCGGCCAAGATCATCGGCCCGCGCGGCGGCGAGCCGATCGAAGACTTGCACGATCTGATCGAACGGCTGGCGAAACTGCAAAAGCTCGGACACGAGGTGATGATCTACCCCGACGCCGAGGAATTCATTCAGCAG
Source organism: Pirellulales bacterium (assembly GCA_036379555.1). Lineage (GTDB taxonomy): Bacteria > Planctomycetota > Planctomycetia > Pirellulales > JAICIG01 > DASSFG01. The sequence continues at coordinate 1,339 of DASVGM010000174.1, forward strand.
CGGTTGGTGCAAGACCGGTTGCGGCAGCGGATGGCCGACATCCGCCGCGACCCGGCCAAGCATCCGCTGCGCACGTCGCTGCTCAAAACCCCGCTCTTGCCGTATCAATTGGACGGCGTGGCCTTCGCGGCCGGGGCGGGCCGCGCCGTGCTGGCCGACGACATGGGCCTGGGCAAAACGATTCAAGGCGTCGGCGCGGCCGAGATGCTGGCCCGCGAGGCCGAAATCAAAAAGGTACTGGTGGTTTGCCCGGCCTCGCTCAAATCGCAATGGCGCGGCGAGATTCAGCGGTTTTGCCAACGCGACGTGCAGTTGATCGGCGGCGCCGCGCGCGATCGCCGCAATCAGTATGCCAACGAATGTTTCTTCACCATCTGCAATTACGAGCAGGTGCTGCGCGACATTCTCTCCGTCGAAAGCGTCAAGTGGGATTTGATCATCCTCGACGAAGGCCAACGCATCAAAAACTGGGAAGCGAAGACGAGCAACGTCATCAAGAGTTTGAAATCGCGGTTCGCCTTGGTGCTGTCGGGCACGCCTTTGGAAAACCGGCTCGACGACCTTTACTCGGTCGTGCAGTTCATTGACGCTCGGCGGCTAGGCCCCGGTTTTCGCTTTTTCAACAAGCACCGCGTGATCGACCAAAAGGGCAAAGTGCTGGGTTACAAAGACCTGACCGACCTGCGCGAAGCGCTCAAGCCGGTGCTGCTGCGCCGCACGCGCGACAGCGTGCGCTTGGATCTGCCGCCGCGAACGATGGAATTCGTGCGCATCACGCCCACGGAAGAGCAGGCCGCGTTGCACGAGGGCCACATTCAGATCGTGGCCAGCATCGTGAGCAAGAAGTTCATCAGCGAGATGGATCTGTTGCGTTTGCAGAAGGCGCTGTTGATGTGCCGCATGGCGGCCGACAGCACTTATCTTTGCGACAAGCAGAAGCCGGGCCATTCGTCCAAGCTCCAACGGCTGGATGAACTGTTCGAGCAGCTTTTTGACGAGCAGGGCCGCAAGGTGGTGTTGTTTTCGGAATGGACGACCATGCTCGACCTGATCGAACCGCTGTTGGCCAAGCGGCAGCTCGACTTTGTGCGGCTGGATGGAAGCGTTCCGCAGAAAAAACGGCAGGAGTTGGTGCATACGTTTCAGAACGACCCGAATTGCAAGCTCTTCATCACGACGAACGCCGGTTCGGTGGGGCTTAATTTGCAAGCGGCCAATACCGTGATCAACGTCGATCTGCCGTGGAACCCGGCGGTGCTGGAACAGCGCATCGCACGGGCGCACCGCATGGGCCAGACGCAAAGCGTGCAGGTCTACGTGCTGGTGACCGAAGACACGTTGGAAGACAAACTCTTGGCGACGATCGCCGCCAAGAAAGACCTGGCGCTGGCCGCGCTCGATGCCGAGTCGGACGTCGATCGCGTCGATCTGGCCACCGGCATGGACGAACTGAAGGGCCGCCTGGAGATTTTGCTGGGCGCGAAGCCGGAGGCGCCGCTCGACGCCAGCTTGTTGCAAGCCGCCGCGGAGGAGCCGCGCCGCGGCGAGGGGTTGCATCGCGAACGTGTCGCCGCGGCGGGCGGCGAGTTGCTGGGCGCCGCCTTCAAATTTCTGGGCGAACTGGTTTCGCAGCAAGAAGCCGCCGCGCCGCCGCCCGACGCGCTCATCGCCAACCTGCGCGCCGGCTTAAGCGCCTGCGTCGAGGAAAACGGCGACGGCAAGCCGCGACTGACCGTGACCTTGCCCGACCGCGGCGCGCTGGAGAACCTCGCGCAAACGCTCGCCCGGCTCTTGGCCGCCGGTGGTGGTTCAAACGCTTAGTAGCGAGCTCAGCCTTCTGCCGCCAGCTTTACCAGATCGGCGATCGACCGCACGGCGCCGGGCGTGGCGAGATAGGCGATGCCGCGATGAAGATGCAAGCGGAATTGTCGGATAACCACCTCATCGCTCGTGCCCAGCCCATCGCGCTCGCAGCGCTCCTTCACCAGCGCCAGATACAACTCGTGCTGTTCGCCGCCGAACGTATGCCAACTCATTTCGATGTTGCTGTCGGCCGGCACTTCGATCGGGCTGGGCGGCGTCGGCTCGCGCAGCGAAACACACAGCGCCCAGCGACAGAGCACGTTCCAGTTCGCGATGCCCGTGCGCGTCTTCAGCCGGATAAGCTGGTCGCGGGCCTGGTTGGAGAGGCGGACTTGTTTGATGAGCATCGGTGAAGGGTTCAGGGTTCGGGGTTCAGATGAAGGATGAGGGATGAGGGATGAGGGTGTCTGTAGGGAACGCCCTCAGTGGCGTTCCGTGCTCCCTCTCCCTCCGGGAGAGGGCTGGGGTGAGGGCGTATCGCGCCGCTAACACGGTTCGCCTCCCACCGCGTTTTGCATTTTGCATTCCTCTCCCGTCCAAAAGTATCCTTCCTCCGCCACCGTTGCCCGATGCTCTTCGTCATAATTCAGATGATACGCCCGTGCCAAATGCGGCTCCAAACTTTCATAATACCGCCGATCCACCTCCGTATCGGTCGACAACACAATCACCTGATGGCTCGCATTCGGGAAATACCGCTCGACCAGATGCTCGCGATGCCGGGCGTCGAGCCGGGCCATCGGCGTATCAATAATGG
>DASVGM010000175.1:0-4502 GCA_036379555.1 Pirellulales bacterium
GCGCGGAGAGGTTCTTGCGGCAAATGGCACGTGGGAATCCGTCGAGTTCTTAGCGGATATCGGCGCAGATCGTTCTGTTCTGACGGCAGCCTTATTCACCGTGCTCGGCTATGAGTCGGTGCAGACTGATCTCGAATTGAACGGGTTGGGCGGGACGGCACGCGTAAACGTGGCGGAGACACAAATCAGGCTCACCGACGTTCACGGACGTAAGGTTGTGTTCCGCGGTAGTTTCGCGGCAGCGGGCGATGGATCCGCACTCGATATTGCCGTAATCGGACGTGACATTACTAACCTATTCGCGGTCATTATCGACTGGCCGGGAGATGTTGTTTGCCTGCTTCGCGGCAACGATCGCTATCAAATCGTGGGCGGTGCCGGTTAGACCAAGATTCCAGCCAACGCCTCCTCCAACAGGTCCACCCTCGCCAATCCGCTACGCAGGTGAGGCGGAATGCTCGATTCGCCCCAATAAGCGCCGGCAAGCTGCCCGCAAACGGCGCCGGTGGTGTCGGCGTCGTCGCCGAGATTCACGGCTCTCAGCACCGCTAGTAACGGCACGCGGAACGGCACTGGGCCCTGGCGTGCGTAGGCAAGCTCGACTCATCCGGATAAACGGCCGCTGAATCGAACTGTTACGTTGTCGGCAATTCAAAACCCTGCCGGCGCGGCCGCTCAAGCAGGGCGTTGGCCTCGTCGTCTCCCACGAATTGCTCGTGGGCGGCATCCCAACGCAGCTCGCGCCCCAAGGCGCGGGTGATGTTCGCCAAATGACAAACCGAAATCGAACGATGGCCGATTTCCACGTCGGCCACCGGCGGCTTGCGGCTGCGCATGCAATCGAGCCAATTCTGCATGTGCCAACGCGCTTGCCACAGCGCGAGTTGGTCGCTCCACTTGCGCTCTTCCTCTTCGACGTTCACTTGCTTGCGCAACTCTTCGGCGATTTCCGGCGGATTGGAGGTGAACTTGTTGCGATTGATTTCCAGTTTGCCTTTTTCGCAGACAAACACCGCGCCGCCCATCGGCCCGCGATCGAGCACGAAGTTCAGCTCAACGCCGTTGGCATACCGCATGGCCACTTGGCCGTTGGGGCCGGGCGACAGCGGCCGCATCTCGCTTGGCCCCGTCTGGTCCATGCCGAGCGCCCATTGAACCTGATCGACGCCATGCGCCCCCCAGTTGGTCATTTCGCCGCCGGAAAAATCTCGCCACCGCATCCAGCCCATCCATTGCGAGTTGAACGGCCGCTCGGCCGCCTGGTTGAGCCAGACGTTCCAATCAAGCCCTGCCGGCGCCGGCTCGGCCGCCGGCAGTTCGGCCGGAGAGGCCGTCGGTCCCGGATAGTTCATGGCGCGCACTTCGAGCACTTTGCCCAGCCCGCCGCCGCGCACCAGTTCACAGGCGATGCGGTTCATGGCCATCGAGCGTTGTTGCGAGCCGACCTGCAAAATGCGTTGATGCCGACGGACGGCATCGACCAGCGCGCGGCCTTCGCGCACGTAAAGCGTGAGCGGTTTTTCCGCATAGACATCTTTGCCGGCCTGGCAGGCGTGAATGCACGGCAAGACGCGTTGAAACTCGCCAGTGGCGACAATCACCGCATCAATGTCTTTGCGATCGAGAATCTTGCGGTAATCCTGGTAGACTGGCCAATCTTGTTTGGCCTTCGCCTTAAAGGCTTCGGCTCGGGGGAGGTTGCAGTCGCTCAGGGCGACAATCTGGGCCGATTCGGGCAATTGTTGCAAGAGCAAGCTGGCGCGTCCGCCGACGCCGATCGCGCCGACGGTAATGCGATCGTTGGCGCCCGGTTTGTCCGGCGCGGCGAGAACGCCGCGCGGAATGATTGTCGGCGCGGTTAGCGCGGCGGCCGCCGCGGTGGTGGTGCGCAGGAAGTTGCGGCGGTTCGATCGCCGCGATGAGTTGGAAGAATCGCGATGCATCATGTTCGGCCTCGTGCTGGCGTGTTTTTTTAGCGGAACGACCTCCCGGCCAGTATAACCTTCGACGCGGCGGGTTCATAGCAAGCGGATGAAAGCGGCGATGAATCGCCGCACTCCAAGACAGCCGGTGCGCAACGCGGGCTAACCGGCCGAACCGACGCGCAGAGCGGTAAACTCGCGGACGCGGTTGCTTATCGCCGGCTCAACCGGCAATCGCTCCATGCTGCTGGCGCCGTAGAAACCGACAATGCCTTGCGTGTGATCGAGCACGTACTGGGCGTCGCTCGGCTCGGCAATCGGGCCGCCGTGGCAAAGCACGAGCACGTCGCCGCGCGCACGCCGGGCGGCGTCGTGCATGGCCTGCACGCGACCTACGGCGTCGGCAAGCGTGACCGCCGTCGCCGCGCCGATCGTTCCTTTTGTGGTCAGTCCTAAATGAGGAATCAATATATCCGCGCCGGCTTGGGCCATCGCCTCAGCTTCGTCGGGATTAAAACAGTAGGGCGTGGTCAGCAGGTTCATCTCGCGCGCCAGGCGAATCATGTCGACTTCCAGACCGAACCCCATGCCGGTTTCTTCCAGCCCCACGCGGAAGGTGCCGTCGTAGAGCCCCACCGTGGGAAAGTTTTGCACGCCCGAAAAACCGGCTTGAGCCACGTCGCGCAAAAAGTGCTTCATCAGGCGAAACGGATCGGTGCCGCACACTCCGGCCAGCACCGGCGTGCGCTGAACCACCGGCAGTACCTCGCGAGCCATGTCCATGACAATGGCGTTGGCGTCGCCATAAGGCATCATGCCGGCCAACGAGCCGCGGCCGGCCATGCGGAAGCGGCCGGAGTTGTAAATGACCAAGAGATCGATGCCGCCGGCCTCCGACATTTTGGCACTGATGCCGGTGCCGGCGCCGCCGCCGACAATCGGCTTGCCCGCGGCCGCCTTGGCGCGCAATCGCGCCAGAATTTCATCGCGAGAAAACAGAGACATTGGCAACCCAGGCTTTTAGGTCTGATAGGTTTTCGGTCTGATAGGGCGGTCAGGTTACTTCGACGCGGTCGGTAATATCTTCAACGCCTTCGAGATCGGTCAGCAAGCTCAGCGCCACCTGCTTGGTGTAAAAATTGGGCAGGCGGCCACGCAAGGTCAACATTCCCGCGAACACGTCGCAGGTCAAGCTCCGGATGGCCACAAACGAACTGGCGCGCAGACGCTCCAGCGCACGATGCGTGGCCGCCTGATCGGCGGCCGGCGGTTGCTCGCAATGTGGCGACGCAAAAGACTCTTCGTTGGGCGACATTTCGCCATCTCCTGGGTGGAGAAAAAGAAAGAACAAGCGACCCCCGTACCGGCAGCACAACGCGCGTGTGAATTGAAAAATGCCTTCAAAGCAGCGAGGGCCTGAAAGAAAAGCCGCCGGTAAAAAAGCTTGCCGTCCGTTAGCAAGCCTAATTCGACTATAATGCCTGAACAGGCCAATTGTCAAGCGGCGGCAGAACGACCTTATAGCGAGATCGCTTCCACAACGCCCAATTCTTCATACACCGTCTCCACGGTGCGGACATCGACCAGAGAAAGCTGCTGCGCCGAGGCGGCCAACAAGCTCAGATCGGCCAACAGGCCGATGCGCCGCACAACTCCTTCGGCCAGTTCGTGAATGCGCATCACGGCTTCTTCTTCAAAAGCCGAGTGGGCGCGGCCGGCGCGGGCCAGAGAATGCGTGAGATAATTGTGCGTGTCCGTCAGATCCCAGGCGGCAAGGTCGATGCGTAGCTCCACCAGTCCCAAAAGCTGGCTGCCCAACTCGCTGACACGATCGCCCTGGGCGGCCACGATCACCGTTAGCCGGCTCTCAACCGACGCTTCGCAACGGGCCAGGCGGACAACCTGCTCCAGCGCGTCACCGGTGGCGCGATCGGCGTCGTCAATGAGGGCGATGGTCGGCACGTGCTGCCAGCGGTTTTCCGCCAGACGATCGCCAATGGCCTGCCACAATTCAAACGGCGTCGCCCGCAAATCAACATCCAGTCCCCAACCACGGGCGAGCGTAAAAACCGTCTCGTGCGCGTCGCGGGTCTGCAAGCTGGCGCAGGCCACACACGCCCCCACATGACGCCACTGTTGAGCCGCCATCTGCAGCACGAGCGATTTGCCCGTGCCCGCCGCTCCCAGCAGCAGGCCGACGCGGTGGTTCGCTTCGACCAGGTAATTGAGCCGGGCCAAGGCTTCGTCATGCACCGGACTGGGCACGTAGGTCTTAGGCTCGCCGCCACGGAAAGGCCGGAAACGTAATCCCCAATAGGTTTCGTACATCGGGCAGGTCTTTCGAGGGTTGTCGGGCGCGGGCCAGGCGGCCAATTTCGCATTTTCGTCATTATCGGTAATATAGTGCGGCGAGCTTGAGGCTTCTTCGTCCAGGGAGGATGGCCTTCCCAGGTCTCGCTGCCTTGCGAGACGGGGCGGGAGGCCCATCCTTCCGCACTGTGGTTCGCGCTCATCCAATGGAAAGGTGTCATGCCCGATCGCTATTTTGTACCGGAGCCGATCACCGGCGACGTCGTCCGT
>DASVGM010000176.1:0-12915 GCA_036379555.1 Pirellulales bacterium
GTACACGAAGGCGGCCGCCTGTGGTATACATTATGCTCTGGCGCGCGGACAAAACGCTCTTCTTGGAGTGCGGTGATTCATCACCGCTTTGGCCTGTCGCGGAGCGACCTTTACGCGGCGCGCCGCGTCGGGATAATTCCAAGACGGGCGTTGTGAAATGGACTGAATGTTTGACGAAATCAAGAAAGGTGGCTTCGCCACAAAAGAAAGCGGTGATGAATCACCGCACTCCAAGGAGAACAAAAATGGCCAAGAAAAATCCCGACCCGGTTCCCAAGAAAGCGGCCTCGCCGGCGAACAAACAGGAGGCCGCCGCCGGTGGGCAAGCGAGTTGGCTCGACGCCGATTCGCACCAGCCGATGATCGAGCACTATGCGCGACGCCTGGGGCCGTTTGTCGAGGCGATGGCCGACGGCGCCATCGACCGAGCCGAGCTGAAGTCCCAAGAGCTGCGGCTGGTGACGCTGATGCGCGAAGTCGAACCCACTCTGCCCGCCGATTTGCACGAAAAGATCACCCAGTTGCTTTGCGAGTTGACGGCCTATAATCTGATGCACATTCTGCACGAGGTGCAGGAGGCGCGGCCCAAGACGACATTTCAAGGATAATCCTTGGAGTGCGGTGATTCATCACCGCTTTGGCTTGTCGCGGAGCGACCTTTGCGCGGCGCGCCGAACTGCAGCCGGGATCAATACGATAGGGACGTTATACGGCACGCGGACAGGAATGAGACAATCGGTGCCAGCGGAGGATGGGCCTCCTGGCCCGTCACCAGCCAAGGTGACGGGCTAGGAAGCCCATCCTCCCCGAGCGCGTGAAAACGTCTCATTCCTGCCCGCGTGCCGTATAGAAGACGGTTTGACCGTTGGACGAAATCAACAAAGGTGGCTTCGCCACAAAGGAAAGCGGTGATGAATCACCGCACTCCAAGAGGAATCACCGTAGCGTAAAAAAGGAAGAATAACATGGCCGGACAACCCAAAGCCCCCTTCTATGTCGTCCTGTTCCTCGTGGTGGCGGGACTGATCGCCTTTGGCGCCTATCGCGCGACCAATCGCCCGGCGCCCTTGCCGGGCGCCCAAAACGACGCCAACGGCCCCGCGCCGCCCTTCAAGGGTAATGAACAACCGCAGGGCGGCGGCGCAGACACCGGGCCAAAAACCGCCGGCGAAGCCGCCGAGCAACCCAGCGACGTGGGCATTACCACGGTCAAAGAATATTCGCGCCTCGCGCCGGCCGCCGAACGACTGCCCAAACCAAAAGGAACGTCGAGCTACAAAAAGCTCTCCGAAACCGACAACACCGTGCGTTTCGCCCTGAATGTCTGGGCCGGTTGGGGGCCGATCATCTTCGCCAACGATGGCTTTGCCGCCGGCAAGGTTTGGAAGACGCCCGACGGCGATGAATTCAAAGTGGAACTGGTGCTCATGGACAACCCGGTCGTCATGCGCGACGCTTACGCCAACGGCGACGTTCACGTCGGCTGGGGTACGCTCGACATGGTGCCGCTCTTCATGGAAGGCTTTGTCGATGAGCAAGGCAAGCCGGTGGACACGCGCGTCATGCCGCGCGTCTTTCAACAGGTCGATTGGTCGAACGGCGGCGATGGCATCGTGGTGCGAGATTATATCAAGACGGTCGCCGATCTGCGCGGCAAGCGGCTGGCTCTGGCGCGAAATTCACCCTCGCATTTCTTCGCCCTCAACATGCTGGTGGCCGGCGGCGTGCAGCCTTCGGAGGTGCAAATCGAGTTTTACCCCGATGCCTTTCAGGCCGCGGCGGCCTTCAATAGCGAAAAGGCGATTGCCGGGGCGGTCTCGTGGGCGCCCGATATTTACAACCTGGAAAAGGTGCGCGGCAACCGCATGCTGGTCACCACGCAAACCGCCAACAAGCTGATTACCGATATCTGGTTCGCCCGTGCCGATTTCGCCACCGATCATCCGGCGATTATCGAGGCGTTGGTGCGCGGTATTTTCGGCGGTATGCAGGCGTTGAAAACGCAAGAGAACAAGCAGCATTGCGCCGAACTGATGGCCAAGGGCTACAACATTCCGGCCAGCGACACCATCAACATGTTCGGCGACGCCCACAGCACCAACTGGGCAGAAAACTACCAGTTCTTTTTGAACCAGAACAACCCGGCCAATTTCGAGCGCGTCTGGAACCAGTCGTATTATCTCTATCGGCAGATCGGCTCGATCACGCACCATCAGGTGCCGTTCGATCAAGTGATGGACGACTCGGTCATTCGCCAGCTCGGCGGCGAAAAAGAGTATTCGTCGCAAAAAGACGAGTACCGCGTGCAATTCACGCCGCAAGCCGCCTCGCGCATTAAGGCGGAGTCGGACGAGGTGGTGACCAAAACGGTCGTCATTCATTTCTTTCCCAATAGTTGGGATCTGAACAAGAAGGTGACGCGCCGTAGCGACGGCAAAGAGGTCGAAGAATTGTATGACCCGAACATTGACTTTGTGCTCAAAGACATCGCCGGCCTGGCCGCTCAATTTGGCGCCGCGCGCATCGTGATTGAAGGCCACACCGACGGCTCGATGCGCGGCCAGGTCGACGGGGGCCTGGTGAAAGAGCTTTCGCTCAATCGGGCCAACGCCGTCAAAGAGTCGCTCGCGCAAAAGTACGATCTCGACGCGAATCAGTTCAGCGTGGAGGGAATGGGCTGGGATAAACCGGCAGACGCCAACGATCCGAACAACAACGCCAAGAACCGCCGCGTTGAGATTCGGGTGTATTCGGCCGAGCGTCCGGAGGCGTGATGTTTCGCCTGCGCAGTCCGATTCCTGTTTGGCAGGTTGTCTGTTGGTCGGCCTTGGCGGTCGCCTGCTGCTATGCCGCCTGGCGGTTTGTCACCAGTGGCGATGCCGAAGAGCGTCTTTACAGTCCGCTGGTGTTGCCCAGCCCGGCCGAGACGTTCGCCAAGTTTCCCAGCTTGTGGCACGACGCCGACTTACCCGACAACACGCTGGTGAGCCTGCGCCGGGTGGCGATTGGTTTTGGTCTGGCCTGCCTGGTGGGCGTGCCGGTGGGCGTGCTCTGCGGCTGTTTTTCCTGGATCAACGCGCTGTTCGCGCCGTTGACCATCTTTGGCCGCAACGCGCCGATGGCGGCGGTGTTGTTTCTCACCTTCGCTTTGTTCGGCAGCACGACTGAAACGCAGAAATACATGTTCATTTTCTTCTCGTGCGTGGCCTTCATCGTGGGCGACGCGACGGCGGCCGTGCGCGAGATTGGCAGCGAGTATGTCGACACGGCCTTCACGCTGGGCGCGAATCGACGGCAAGTGATTTTGAAGGTACTCTTTCCCCTGGCGTTGCCCAGCATTTTCAACTCGTTGCGGCTGCTCTTCGGGCTGGCGTTTGGCTACATCATGCTGGCCGAAGTGGTGAACGTGGGGGGCGGCGTGGGCGGATTGGGATATATTCTGAATCTGGCGCAGAGCCGCGGCGCGAACCGGCCTTACATTATTCTTATTGTGTTGATCATTCCCGCGTTGGCCTTGGGAATCGACCGGGTGTTGTTCTTCATTCAGCGGCAACTGTTTCCCTATCGTTACGGCGGGCATGGCTATTTGCATCGCGGCGTGGGCGCCCTGTTGCGCGGCTTTGAAGACGCGAAGGGCTTTTTCTTCACCACCGCCACGGCCGAGCAGTTTCCCGCTCCGCGTACCGCGGCGGCGACGCACGCGAAGCCGGCCGGCAACGCGCCGCCGCAGTCGTAGACGACTGACAGTGTGTGTAGCAGAATTACTCCGAAAAAAGCGCTGGTTTTCACCATTCAGGGTGCCGCGGAGCGGAATGACAACTCATGAGAATTCTGGCTGTAAACCAAATGCCACGGCGCGGCTTCTCAAGAAGTCGGCTACGGGCCGGTGGGCACCGTCTCAAATTGCAACTTGAAGGATTGACAGTTGTTACTTCGTTTCTTCGTGGCGGCGTTGGACCATTGATGCCGCCCGCTTGCCGGGTGGAGATTCACGTTCGTCGTCTACACTGGGCACTTTTGCGAATTTCAATTTCCGATTTTCCTCCGCTTGGCCGCCGAAGGCGGCCAAGCGGAGGAAAATCGGGGGTTTCGGAGGCGGCCGCCGGTGTAGACGGCCAACGTGAAAACTCCCTCGGGCAAGCCGAGGGCATCTTCAACAAACACGTTGGCAAGCCGGAGCGCGGCCATTGCGCAGGCCGGCTACGAGTGCCAACTGTGTACTTTAAAACCCTTGAAAAACGTGAACTTGAGACGGCGCCGGCCGGTGGGCAATGCGGGTTGATCGGCGCTCGAAGAGGATGGCCGCCGGGCCGTCAAACCGCTAGGATGAACGCACCATGACCGCGCCACTTTTGCCCGCCAGCTTTTTGTTTCGCTTCGCACTGCCGTGCCGCTATAAAACATCCTTATGGACGGATCGGGGAGCCGAGCTTGACGATACGTTTCGCCTGCCGGAACTGACCGCGATCGACGCTCAGCACACGTTCGCCGAAATGCGCGTGGCTTGGAGCGAGGCGGGATTGGCGTTCGACGCCGTAGTGCGCGGCAAGCGGCAGCAACCTTGGTGCCGTGAAGCTCGCCCGGATGATAGCGACGGCGTGCGGCTCTGGATCGACACGCGCGACACGCACAATATCCATCGCGCCAGCCGCTTCTGCCATCAGTTCATCTTCATGCCGGGCGGCGCCGGACGCGGCCTGGACGAGCCGTGTGCCGATCAGGTGCTGATCAACCGGGCGCGAGAAAACGCCAAGCCGGTTCGGCCCGGCGTGCTGCGCGTGCTGCGTGAAAAGCTCGCCGACGGTTATCGACTGCAAGGATTGGTTCCCGCCGCCGCTCTGACCGGCTTCGATCCGGTTGAAAACCCGCGCTTGGGTTTTACTTATGCCGTGGTCGATCGGGAGATCGGTGAGCAAACGCTCCACTGCCCCAGCGATTTCGCCTATCGCGAAGACCCCAGCTTGTGGTCCACGCTCGAGCTGGTGAGGAGCTGAGACGCCCGTGCCGTGAAGCGCACGAGGAACGCGGCGCCGTTGTCGGTCGCTCGCGGCAGCCGCACCTCAATTCGCGCGCCGTGCGCGTAAAGTTGTGTGACCTTAAGTGTGCCGCCGGAGTGTTCGACAAGCTGCGCGTCGAACCGCGGACGCTCGACAAACGGCGGGCAAAAGGCGATGTGCGCCGCGGCCAGACGGCTTCCCGGCTCAAGACGCACGGCCACGCGGCCCTCGATGACTTCCTCTCCGGCGGCTGTCAGAGTGCGTGTGAATTGCTGCACAAGCTGAGACGCCGGCGCGTTTGGAGTGGCGGTGCGCCGCGTTCGCTGACGCGGCGCGAAGTTTCGCCAAGCCCAGGCCTCTTCCGCGATGAGCGTCAGACAGAGCGCCCCGGCAAGGGGCCGCGAGCCGGCGACCAAGAGCAAGGCGATGGCCCAGAGCGACAGGCCGCCGATCGTCAGCGCATGGCAGACCAAGACGCTTTTTGAGCGGCTCACTTCCCCTGTCGGCCGGGCCCCTGTCGGCCGGGCCACTGTCGTCCGGGCCACTGTCGTCCGGATAACGGCGGCATGGCTGATGAACGCCGCCGCGAGTAAACCGGCAACGGCCACGATCAGTTGCCGCCAACTCAAGGGCTGGATGGCGCCGAGCGCGGCGCGTGTGGCGAGCAACGCGCCGGAAAGCGCCAGCCAGGCGGCCAGCGTCAGGCCGGTCAGCGGCCAAATCGCCGCGACGCCGACGGAGCTAAAAAAGGTGTCCGTCGTCATACCGTGGCGGCAATGCCGGCCGCTTCGAGCAACTGGTTGGCGCGCTCGGTGCTCTCCCAAGTAAACTCCGGTTCGCCGCGTCCAAAATGTCCGCCGGCGGCGGTCAATCGGTAAATCGGCCGCCGCAAATCAAGGTATTTGATGATGCCGCTGGGCGTGAGCGGGTAGATCTCACGCACCAACTCGCAGATGCGGGCGTCATCGAGCTTGCCGCTGCCGGCCGTATCGACATGCACGCTGACCGGTTCGGAAACGCCGATGGCGTAGGCCAACTGCACCTCGCAACGCTCGGCCAGGTCCGCGGCCACGATGTTCTTGGCGATGTGACGAGCCATGTAGGCGGCGCTACGATCGACCTTGGTGGGATCTTTGCCGCTAAACGCCCCGCCGCCATGCCGGCCCCAGCCGCCGTACGTATCAACGATGATCTTGCGGCCCGTCAGACCGCAATCGCCGTGTGGACCGCCCACCACGAAGCGGCCCGTGGGATTGATGTGATAGACAATATCGCCGGAGACCAAATCCGCCGGCAAGAGCGGTTTGACAATCTGGTTGATCACGGTGCGGCGGATCTCTTCGTTGCTGACCTCCGGCGCGTGCTGCGTGGAAACCACCACCGTATCGATCCGCACCGGCCGCTGGCCGTCGTATTCGATGGTGACCTGGCTCTTGCTGTCGGGCCGCAGCCAGCAAATCGCTCCGCTCTGTCGCGCGGCGGTCAGCGCGTTGGTGATGCGGTGCGCCAAGGCGATGGGCAAAGGCATCAATTCGGGCGTGTCATCGCAGGCGTAGCCAAACATCAGTCCCTGATCGCCGGCGCCGATTTCCTTGCCCGCCGAGGCGTCTTCATCAACGCCGCGGGCGATGTCGACGCTCTGCTTGCCAATCATCACCATCACGGCGCAGGTGTCGGCGCAAATGCCCATTTGGTCGTCGGTGTAGCCCACGTCGCGAATCACTTTGCGGACGACATCGGCGTAATCCACCACGGCACGGGTGGTGATTTCTCCGGCCACCACGGCCGCGCCCGTGGCCACCATGGTTTCGCAGGCGACGCGGCTGTGTTTGTCCTGTTCAAAAAGCGCGTCGAGAATGCCGTCGGAAATCTGGTCGGCCAATTTATCGGGATGGCCCATACTCACAGATTCGCTGGTAAACAGGTACTTGCCGGAAGCCACGGTTGAAATCTCCCAAGGAGTCGAGGGGTAAGCCGGCCCATTGGCCGCATAAGCATAAGAATAGAAATTATAGAGTTCTCGCCCGCTTGGCAACAAGGCGAAATCGCGGTTTTCCGCGTTGATACCGCAAGCGTGGCCGAGGCGTCGACCCGCGGCTGACGAGATCCCCTCGAGGCAATAAAAAACGTAGCGCCTTGTCCAGACTAGATTTTCGGGTGCCGCATGGCCGTCGCAGTGTAGGATGGGCTTCCTAGCCCGTCACCAAGCGAACGTGACGGGCCAGGAGGCCCATCCTCCAGTCGAGTCGAACCCGAAAATTTAGTCTGGACAAGGCAGTAGGTTTCGCCGAGACAGAGAATTGTGGGGCGGCCCGCCGGGCCGTCTTTTGCTTCAGACGGGCCGGCGGCTCGCCCCGCACCTCAGCTTTCAGTTCGCCTCTTACTTGCCGTAGGCGCTCTTCGGCTTGGGTGCCGTCCCTTCGGCGTCGACGCCGCCAAGGCCGCGGCGACCAAATGGCCGGCGAATCTTGAAACCACCCGCGACGACTCCGTTCGATTGACGCTGGCCGCCGTCGCGCCGCTCTGGCGGCACGTCATTGGAATTGCCGCGACGGCCGAACAACAGCGTCTGTTTCTGGTTCTTCCAGCCCACCATATCGAGAAATCTGGCCACTGGAATCTTCCGCACGCCCAACTGGCCGGCATCATTGAGCATTTTCGTATAAGCTTTGCCGGCGAGATCACCCACAGGCGGCTCACCTTCGACAAGGTATCGGGTGTTGATGTTCAATTCTCCGACCTGTTTGCCATCTTTCGTATCTTCAGCGTCGACATGTCCGCCGCTCATGCGGATCAGGTCGCGCACCATCTCGCGGTCGTCGACGCCGTCTTGATCGAGGTCGATCAGCCCAATGATGCCAAATCCCTCACCGCGGCCCGGACTCCAGAGGGGCGTGAAGATCTGATCGCCTTCGACCATGGGGTCGGTCATTTTGTCTTCAATAATTCGCGCCACGGCGAAATGCGGGGCGAGGATTTCGGTGACTTCCAGGCGGCCTTTTGTTTTTTGATCGCGACCGACGTTATCGTCGCCCGCCACCACGCTGAACATGGTCTGCCGTCGGAGACCGTCCGACTGGCCGACGTTGATGTACGCGGTTCGCGCGCGCTGATCAACCCACACGATCTTGCCGTCGGCCACGTTGGAATCGCTGGTGGGGTCGAGATCGAGGTTCCTTTCGTTGAGGTATTTGTTACGCGACTCCAACTTCTTATTTTCCGCGGCGAAAACGTCTTCCTGCTTTTTCTTCGCATCCACAATTTCGGTGTAGGCGTCGCCCTTTTCTTTGATTTGACGCTTCAGGTCTTCGCTCTCGGCCAGCATGCGCTTACGATCGTCGTCGAAGGCTTTCTTGGCGTTGGCGAGATCGTCGATCGCTTTTTGCGCGTTCTTTTCGGCCTCGACCACCTGCGTTTGCTTGGCGTCTTCCACCTTTTTACGCTCGTCGCGCTCTTGCTGGATGGTGAGGCGGGCGGCCACCAGCTCGTCCGTTTTCTCCGCCAACGTCTTGGACAAAAACTCCAAGGCCGGGTGATAAAACTGGCTTTCCGGCGGGGCGGTGGCGGCGAACTTGGCCATGTCGTCGGTCAAGGTTTGGCGCAATTCCGAAAGGGTCGCTTGCCGCCCGATGCCGACGACCTCCTTGGTGGCTTCGAGCTCTTCGGTCAGTTTGCGCAGATTCTGGTTCGCGTCAGTGGCCGATTTTTTATCGTCCACGCTGCGTGTGTCCGCCTCCTGATATTCTCGAAAGAACATGAACGTGGTCACGCTCAGCAAAATGGTGAGCATGACAAAAATAATGAGGGCGATCTGTAAACCCTGATTTTCGCTACTGGCCATCGCAAACTCCACAGCAGCCGCTCGCGGCCGCACCGCCGTTCGCCGGACGACTCCCTGCCGGCGAGGAACCTCGAAAAAACCGACCCGCTCCGCGGGCCCTGGTGGAAATGAAGCATCGCTGGCCCGGCACCCCGCCGCCCTGGCAAACCGTGTATGGCGGCGCGCCGGCCAAAGACGCTAAGTTTTGTTCAAACAACAACCTATGTCGAGTGTAGACGGGCCGGAGCCGGCTGTCAAAGGTTATAAAGTGCCGATTTGGTAGCAAGACTGCCAAGTTTGAGCAAGGCTGCCACGTTTTGCGCTGATACGCGGCAACGCCTGGCGGCGGTGCGACCCAGGAAACCCGGCAATCCGGTCTGGCCCGATTGGCCCCGGTTTGCGACACTGCTCGTCGCGGGTAAGGTAAAAAACCGTTTGCAAGGAAGTTTCGCATGGCCGCTTTCGTAAGAGGGTTGGCAACCTATCGGCCGCGCCGGCCAGAGACGCAATGGATTGTGCTTCTGCTGGTGGTGGGCGCCATCTATTTCGCCCGGTTGGGCGATCTCAATTTACGCGGCGAAGAAACCCGGCGGGCGCGGGTGGCCATCGAAATGCTGGAAAGCGGCGATTGGATCGTGCCGCGCGAACAAGGGCGGCTGTTTCCAGATCGCCCGCCGTTGGGCAACTGGCTCATCGCGCTCAGCATGTGGGCCACCGGCGGCAATGGCGCCATCGCGGTACGGTTGCCCACGGTGCTGGCGACACTCGCCACCTGCCTGGTTGTTTACGGTTATTCACGCCGTTTCCTATCGGCCAATGCCGCGCTGACCGCCGGCCTGGCGTATGCGACGCTGGGCCAGGTGATGTCGTTGGGCATGTTGGCTGAAACCGAGGCCACGTTGACGTTGTTTGTCGGCGCCTCGCTGTTGGTCTGGCATGCCTGTTATCGCCTGGGCCGGCCCGCCTGGCAGGCGTGGTGCCTGGGCTATGTTCTAGCGGGCCTGGCGGCGCTGGCCAAAGGGCCGCAAGGCCCGATCTATTTCATGGCGGCCACAACGCTCTACTTGTTTGTGCGTCACGATTGGCGGTTTTGGCTTAGTGGCGGGCACGCCGCCGGCCTGGCGGCCGGCGCCGCGGTGATCGCGGTGTGGCAGGCGCCATACGCGCGAGAAGTCGCCTGGCCGCTCGTGTTGCAAACCTGGGGGCATACTTCCGCCGCGCGATTTGATTATTCGTCGACCTGGCCGGTGGTCAAACACCTGGTTTGTTTTCCCGGCGAGATCGCCGCTTGTTTGCTCCCCTGGTCGGTGTGGTTGTTGGAATATCGGCACCGGGCGTTTCGGCGTTCGCTGGATGAGGAACAGCGCCAGGCGGCCATTTTTCTGACGATCGCCATCGCGGCGGCCTTCCCCACCTGCTGGCTCGCCCCGCAAGCGCGCACCCGCTATTTCATGCCGCTTTATCCGTGCGTCGCGCCCTTGGTGGGCATTGTGGTCGAGCACGCCTGGTCGAGCGCGGCGCTCGTCGTCACACAGGCGCTCTGGCGGCGGTATTTGAGCTGCGCCGCGGTGGCGACCGCGCTGGCGGGCCTGGCCGTCGCCGCCGTGAGCTTTTCACCCTGGCTGAGCGCCACGGCGCTCTGTCAACCACCGGTCTTTGCCGTCGTCTATCTGTTCGCATCCAGCTTGCTCGCCGTGGCGATGTGGCGCGGGCGGCTGCCGTTGACCGCGCGCCGCGCGTCGGGGGGCATGGTGGCGTTGGCCTTGTTTATCGGGCTAACCTGCAACGGCGTGTTGATGAACGACGCCATTCGCCGCGGCGACGACATCGCCGCGCAGGTGGCCGCCGTCAAAGAGCGTTTGCCGCGCGACACGCGGCTTGTCAGCTTTGGCCGGGCGCATCATCCATTTGTTTATTACTACGGCCAGACCATTCCCTGGCTCGATTGGCCGAAGTCGGCCGCCGCCGACGGCCACGAGTATTTTTGCTTTCACTCGGTGCGTGGCCGCCGCAAGCCGTTGCCGTTTACCTGGGAAGAAATCGCCGTTGTCCGTTGCGACCGCTACTTCCGCCGCGAACCGGTCGACGCCATGATCATCGGCCGGCGGATCGACCTCGACGGCTCTCTTGGAGTGCGGTGATTCTTCACCGCTTTTTCTTGTCGCGGAGCGACCTTTCATCGCCCTGTATGACCGAGGCGCAACGCGTTGCGCCTCACCCCCCACCTGGGGACAGGTCGGCGCCGCCGTCGTTGATCTTGCCAGCGTGCTTGGTCCAGGTTAACCCAATTCCAGCCGCACCTTTTCCAGCAATTTCTTCGTGGCGCGGATCCCTTCAGGCTCGCTCAACTTGCCGCCTTCGTATTCGATGCCCACGTAACCATGATAGCCGGCGTCGATGACGATCTTCATCATCCGCCGATAATCGGTCTGCGTCTCGTTGCCCGTGGAATCGAAATCGTGGGATTTGGCGCTAACCGCCTTGGCAAGCGGCATGAGCTCGGCCACGCCCTGGTAACGATCGTATTGCTGGCCGCCGCCCAGATGGAAATTGCCGAAGTCGGGCAACGTGCCGCAACGCTTGTGATCGACTTTCTTGATCACCGCGGCGAGCCACTGGCCGTTGGAAGACAGCCCGCCGTGGTTCTCGACAATGACGTTGATGTCGTGCGGCGCGGCGAATTCCGTCACGCGGCGCAGGCCGTCGGCCGCGCGGTCGAGTTGTTCTTGATAGCTTCCGCCGCTGGCGGCGTTGACGCGAATCGAATGGCAGCCCAGGAATTTCGCCGCCTCCACCCAGGGATAATGATTCTCCACCGCCTTGGCGCGCTTCTGTTCGTCGGCGTCGCCCAGGTTTCCCTCGCCATCGATCATGATCAAGAGCGTCTTCACGTCGAGGTCTTCGGCGCGTTGTTTCAGGTCGGCGAGATAGGCTTTGTCACGGGCTTTGTCTTTGAAGAATTGGTTGACGTATTCGATGGCCTCGATGCCATAGTCGTTCTTGGCGGTTTTGGCGAAATCGCGGTTGTCGAGCTTTCCTGCGCGGAGCGTGCGGTGCAGCGACCATTCGGCCAGCGAGATTTTGAAAGGCGGTTCTTTGGTGTCCGCGGCCAGCAGGCGTTGGCCCCAGCCGGCGACGCCGACTCCGGCGGCAACGGCCGAGGCTTCGATCAAAAACTGGCGGCGATGGAGCGTCATGGGTGCAATCCTCTCAGTGTGTCTTTGCGGAAAACGTGTGATAGGCAAAGTATGCGTCAGGCGTCGGGCATTGGCAAGCAGGCGTATTCGTGAACTACGATTCAGATCGTCGCGGCGTTGGACCGTTGATGCCACCCGGCAAGCGGGTGGCATCAAAGCTTAATCTCGTGACATTAGGGGCAAGCCCGGTAGTGGCGGAACAAAAGCAACATCGCCTGCCTGTGGCACCTTGACCGTCGTTTGCGCAGGCCAAAGTATCGCCGCATCGCGACTTGTTCGGTGGCCTATAATTATTATAGGAGGAACGACATCATGCGCATCCGAACTCTGTCTCTACTTTTAGCCTTTCTGCTCTGCCAGCCCTTGCCGGTGCTCGCTCAAAACACGGCGCCAACGGCGCGGCCCGGCGGAAATGCATTGGCCAAGCCGGCTATTGCACCCATCACTCCCCAGTCGCGTTCGCGCTATCAATCGGGGCGTCGGTGGTATCGAAATCCGAGCGCGACGCCCTCGGCTGGCAAAGGCTATGAAGCGCCGGAGCGCGAGTCGCCCGCCTTGGGCCAGTGGTCGAGCAATCGGCTTGGTACGTCGTCGCTCAGCCGTTATACGTCCGGCTATCGTCCGCAATGGAACCCCTACAGCGGCTACAGCTATGGGTATAGCAATGGCTTTGGCCGCAGCCTGTATGGGTATGGAAACGGCTACCAGGGCCTGAAAAACGGGTATCTGGGCTTTGGCGGAAACGGCCACTTCAGCAACGGCGCGTTTAGCAGCGGCCATTAACTCGCGAGCACCGGCAAAATAGCAGTCACGCTTACGTGGACGCGGCCGGCATATTCAGCATTTTCCGACTTATCGGCAAAGCCTTGTTGCGCCGACAAATCTCGTAGGGCGCACCGCG
>DASVGM010000177.1:0-3901 GCA_036379555.1 Pirellulales bacterium
GGCGAAATCCGAGTTTTCGGATAGCCTCTTACTTCGTTTCGTCATGGCGGCGTTGCACCCTTGATGCCACCCGCTTGCCGGGTGGAGAATCACGTTGGCAAGGCGGAATCCGGCCATTGTGCAGGCCGGCTACGAGTGCCAACTGTCAACGATGAAACCCTTGAAAAGCGTGAACTTGAGACGGTGCCTGTAATCGTGAGGCAAATTGGCCGCCGCGACGAAGTTACGGCGCGGTCTCTTTCACCCACAGCGCCAGCAACGTGGCGACGAGCAGAAGGCTTATGACTCGTCGTGTGGCGCGTTGATGATGTCGCCGATGATTTGCGTCACGCTTTCGTGATCGAACCAAACAGGCACGCCGCCCGGACGCGGAAAGACCGCCACACTGTCCCGCACGACCAACTCCTTACTTCCACGTCCGCACGCCCAGCGCGCCGCCCTCAATCGTGACCGTGATCGCGCCCTTGTCGGCCGTGTTGAGCACGCGGGCGCCGCGGTCGCGGTAGGCGCGGTCCACTTCGGGCCGGCGATCGTTGAAGCTGCCGCTGACAATCGCCAACTCCGGCGTGCTCCAAGCGGCGAAGCCCGGCGGGTTGCTGCGCGCGCTGCCGTGGTGCGGAGTCAGAATCACGTCGCAGTGGCAAGGCGACTCGGCCAACAAATCGTCGAGGCCGGGCGATTCCAGGTCGCCCGTCAGCAGAATCCGACGGCCAAGATATTCAACGTCGAGCACCAGGCTGTTGGCGTTGTCTCCGCCCAGCACGCCGCCGCGCGTCGGATGCCAAACCTCCAGCAGGCAACCGCCGCGCACACGCAAACGATCGCCCGACCAGGTTTCTCGCAGCGGAACCCGCGCCGCGCGAATCGCTGCCAAGAGCGTGCGCATCGCCTCGCCTTCGTCCAGCAGCATGGCCGGAGTGACGTAGATCACGCCCACGCGGAATTTGTCCAATAGTTCGGGCACCGCGTTGTAATGGTCGACGTCGGCGTGCGAGAGCACAATGGCGTCCAGCCGCGTGATGCCGCGGCGCCAGAGATAGCCGGCCACCGAGCGAGCGCCCGCCGTGGGCGAGCCGAGCCGGCCCGCGTCGTAAAGAATCTTTTCGCCGCCCGGCAGCTCGAGCAGCACCGCGCAGCCATGCCCCACGGAAAGGAACGTGCAGTCGAGCCGCGGCGAATGCCCGTTCGATGCCAAGGGGACGATGAAACCGAGCGAGCTCCAACCGGCCAGGCAACCAAGGCACCAACGCCGCGGCGGACAAAACCGCGGCAGAATACTCCAGGCCGCCACCGCCGCGTAAAAACCGCTCAGCCACCAGGCAGGCGGGCCAGGCGCCCAGAGATGACCATAGGCGATCGAACCGGCGTAAGCGACGCCGGAATCGAGCGTCCACAACGAGAGATCGCAGATGGTTCCCAACATGCCGGCGAGCGGCGGAACGGCCCAACCAATCACCAACAGCAAGAAGCCGGAAACCAAGGCGGTGCTGACCGGAACGGCGAGCAAGGGCGTCAGCAGCAGCGTGGCGGGCGAGACTAAATGAAACTGCGACAACACCAACGGCACGCTCACCGACCAGACACAAAAACCCACAGCCAGCCCCCGCGATGTGTCTTGGGCGAAACGGCGAGCGGCTCTTTCGGGCCAAGGCCGCGTGGCGGCGATCAAGCGGTCCAGCGGATCGGTAATCGGCCGGTAGGCGAAGCGGCCGCTCGCCCAGGCCAAAGTGGCGACCGCCAAAAAAGACAACTGCGGCCCGATGCGAAACAGATCGCAAGGATTCATCGCCAGCACCACCAGCGCGGCGGCGGCCAGCAGGTTGACCGGCTGCCAACGGCGCCGCGCGTACATGGCCAACGACATCAACAGCACCACGATGGCGGCGCGGATCGCCGGTGGTTCCGCGGCGATCACCAAGGCGTAGCCCACCGTCAGCACGGCCACCGACGCCAGCGCCAACCGCCGCCCGATCAGGCCCAACCGCAGAATGCCAAAGAGAAACATCGCCAAAATGCCGACGTGCAAGCCCGAGATCGAGAGCAAGTGAATCGTACCCGTCTTGGCGAACGCCACGTTCGTTTCGTCGTCCAGCTCGTCGCGCACTCCCAAGAGCAAGGCCGAGGCCAGCGCCGCGCGCCGCGGAGCGATTCGCCGCCAGAGCAACGCGTGGCCGCGGTCGCGCAGTTGACACAACCAACGGCCCGGCAACCACCGTCCGCCACGCGACTCAACCGCGACGCATGCCGCGAAGTCGGCGGAGACGCGGCTCAAGAGACGGTCGCCCCGGCTATGCTGCGCAAAATCAAACTCGCCAGGATTCTGCGGGCCGGCCGGCGCCGAAAACTGCCCGACGATCTTCAGCCGATCACCATAACCAAGATCGTTGATTTCGCCATCAACCCAAACTTGCGTCACTCCGGAGGCCGAGAGCCAAACATCGCCGTCGCGCACCGCGATGACTTGTGCCAGAAAACGGCTGCGATCTCCACGCGGAATGGCCGAAAGCGGATCGGACGGACGGCCCGGAACTCGGCTGGCGCCGCTGAGCGCGACCGCGCGAACCGCCACCGGCGATGGAACCTCGCGGGCGAACAAACCAAGTTCGTCGCCGCCGTAGGTGTTAAATCGCAGATGGTGCCACGCGCCGCCGAGCGCGGCCAGCGCGAAGCCCAATAACATCGTGCCGAGCCACAACCGTTT
The DNA here is from genome assembly GCA_036379555.1 of Pirellulales bacterium. Taxonomy (GTDB): domain Bacteria; phylum Planctomycetota; class Planctomycetia; order Pirellulales; family JAICIG01; genus DASSFG01. The sequence goes on from DASVGM010000177.1 coordinate 2,702, forward strand.
CACGCGCCGCGCGAAGAACCAGGCCAACCATGCCAAGAAGCCGGCCGCCAACCACACGCTGATCGCAATTGGATGCCAGCGATCGGCCGCGATGCCCGCACTCGCCAGCACGGCCACCAGCGCCAGCGGCTGGTAGCGCGGCTGCGAGCGTGCCGCGAGATCGTTGGTTGGCTGTCGCGAGGTCATGGCACTGGATACACCATTTGATTTGGCAAAAAACGGTTTCGCCACGGCGCCCCGAGCACGCCTTGTTCGACCAATCCGGCAAACCAGCCGGGCGTGACCACATCAGGAATTCCGCCGTAATTGCCGGGCAAACGATAACGGGCGATCTCACTCCAATCGACGTACACGTGCGAAACTCCGCGGCGGCGCAACTCCGCGGCGATTTCCCGCGGGTCGCGATCGTCGAAGATGGCCGCCGGGCTATCGTCAAAGACCGTGTTATACAACACCGGCGCGCGAAGATCAAAAATCCCCGCGTCGCCCACCGAAAGCACTTTGCCCGCGGCGGGAACCTGTTGATTCAGCACAAGGTGCCAGGGGTTGATCCAGCGGGCATCGCGACGCGCCGTTTGCAAGCTGACGAAATAGGCGTTGCAACTGATGGGTGAAGTGACGTAAACGAAGCTGATGGCGCCAGCCGCGACAAACAAGCTGAGCACCGTTCGCCGCCAGGCGAGTGACGCCGACCGCGCCGCGCCCAGCCCTCCCAACAACGCCAACAGCGGCAAGGCCGGTAGCCAAAAGCGGTCGATGCGATGCGTGAACAACCACCAGGCGGCAATGACGTAGGCGAAGTAACCGGCCAACAAAAACGCCAGCGCGCGGTGGCGTCGCACGAACAAACAAGACACGGCCAACGGCGCCAAAATCGGACTAAGCCACGAGCTTTTCCAGGCCACCGCGGCAAGACTTTCGACCAAGGCCGAAAGCGTGAAGTCGTGCGGCGAGTGGATTCTCAACCAACGGGCGTTCTTCTCCGCCGTGCGTGTGGCGCCGCCCAGCCAATCGTAGAGCAGCGGATAAACCGGATTGCCGGTCCAGGCCCAGTTCTTGACGAACCACAGCCCGCAGCCGGCGACGACCGCCAGCGTGAAGATGCCGAGCGGTTTGAGGCCTGCTTTGCCCGACGAAAAGGCGATGTATAAAAACAGCGGTACGACGACGAAAACCACGGCCGGGTATTTGCACGACACC
>DASVGM010000178.1:0-2802 GCA_036379555.1 Pirellulales bacterium
GACTGCGGGCAAAAGATGTATAGTGGGGAAGTGGCGACTGCCATTTTGACAGGCTGCTCGTGCAGATGATCCTTGATGGCCTCGATTGCCAAACCCGAATCGCTCGACACCAGCCACGGAAGCACGCCAGCGCCCGCTGAATTCATCCGCTTGCGCGGCGTGCGCGTGCATAACTTGCGGAACATCGACCTCGACATCCCGCGCGAGAGGTTCGTGGTCATCACCGGCCCGAGCGGGTCGGGCAAAAGCTCGCTGGCCTTCGACACGATCTTCGCCGAAGGGCAGCGGCAATACATTGAAACGCTCTCGACCTACGCCCGGCAGTTCTTGCATCAACTCGAACGTCCCGACGTCGATCTGATCGAGGGCCTGCAGCCGACCATCTCCGTCGATCAGCGCGGCGGCGGCCGCAATCCTCGCAGCACCGTGGCCACGGTGACCGAGATTTACGATTATCTCCGGCTGCTCATGGCCCGTTGCGGTGAAGTTTTTTGTTATCGTTGCGGCGCGGCCATCCGCCAGCAAACGCCCGAACAAATCGCCGAGGAGTTGGTCTCCCTTGGCGAGGGAACGCGGCTGATCTTGATGGCCCCGCTGGTGCGCGGCCGCAAAGGCAAGCATGACGACGTTTTTGAGCGAGTGCGCAAGGCCGGCTTCGTGCGCGTGCGCGTCGACGGCGAGGTTTATGATCTCGACGCAGTGCCGCCGCTCGCGCCGCGCCGCAATCATACCATTGACGCGGTCATCGACCGCCTCATTGTGCGGCCCGCCGTGCGCCCGCGGCTGGCGGAGTCGTTGGCCTTGGCCCTGAAGCATGGCGAGGGTTTGGCGGTGGCGTCCATACAATGCCAAAGCGGCACGGGCGACGAAGCCGCTTGGGAAGATCGCCGCTACAGCACGGAATATGCCTGTCCGAATTGCCGCTTGAATTATGAAGAGATCGAGCCGCGGACGTTCAGCTTCAACAGCCCCTACGGCGCCTGCCCGGCCTGTGACGGACTGGGTGTCGTTCGTCTCGAGCAAGACGCGGCGGCAGAAGATTCGGACGCCGGCGAGGTTTGTCCTGATTGCCAAGGCGCGCGGTTGCGGCCGGAGGCCCGCAGCGTACGACTGGCGAACCAGGCCATCCATGAAGTAACGGCGTTGGCGGTTTCCGCGGCCAGGTCGTTTTTCGCTACACTCGCCTTTGGCCCGGCCCAGGCGCCCATCGCCGAACCGCTAGTGCGCGAGATCCGTTCGCGGCTGAGTTTCATTGACCAGGTGGGGCTGAGTTACCTCACGCTCGACCGCGCCGCCGATACGCTTAGCGGCGGCGAATCGCAACGCATCCGCCTGGCCACCGGCATCGGTTCCGGCCTGGTGGGCGTCTGCTACATTCTCGACGAGCCCTCGATCGGCCTGCACCCGCGCGATAACCAGCGGTTGATCGACGCCCTGCTCAACCTGCGGCGGCAAGGCAACACGCTGATTGTCGTCGAGCACGATGAAGCCATCATGCGCCAGGCCGATCAGATTATCGACATCGGTCCCGGCGCCGGCCGCCACGGTGGAACGGTCGTCGCCCAGGCCGAACCCGAGCGGATTGGGCAAGAGCCGCGGTCGATCACCGGCAAGTATCTGTCGGGCGAAATGCGCATCGCGGCGCCGCCGCGCAGGCCCGTCGATCCGCGGCGGGCGCTCACGGTTGAGGGGGCGCGCGGCAACAACTTGAAGAACGTCACCGCCTCGTTTCCGCTTTCGGCATTCGTCTGTGTGACCGGCGTGAGCGGTTCGGGAAAAAGCACGCTGGTCAACGATACGTTGGCGCGCGCGGTGCGCCGGCGTTTGGGCGGCGCGGGGCCAAAACCGGCGCCGCATGCCGGCTTGCGCGGCCTGAAGCAAATCGACAAACTGATTGAGATCGATCAATCGCCCATCGGCCGCAGCCCGCGCGGCAACCCGGCGACCTACATCAAAGCCTTTGATGAAATTCGCCGCGTGTTTGCCACCACGCGCGAGGCGCGGCTGCGCGGCTACAAAGCCAAACGCTTCAGCTTCAACGTCAAAGGCGGCCGCTGCGAAACGTGCCAGGGGCACGGCGTGCGCAAGATTGAAATGAATTTCTTGCCCGATTTGTACGTGAAGTGCGAGGAGTGCGGCGGCCGGCAGTTCAACGCCGGCACGCTGGAAATTCGCTATCGTGGTTTGTCGATTGCCGATGTGTTGGCGCTGCGTGTGGACGAGGCCATGGAGTTCTTTGAAAACTTTCCTCTGCTCCGCCGCTTGCTGGCGAGTTTGGAGGCGGTGGGGTTGGACTATCTCACGCTTGGACAGCCCTCGACCACGCTCTCCGGCGGCGAGGCTCAACGCATCAAGCTGGCCGCCGAACTGAGCCGCGTCGATACCGGCAAGACGCTTTACATTCTCGACGAGCCGACCACCGGGCTGCATTTTGACGACGTGCGCAAGTTGCTCGCGGTGCTCGGCCGTCTGGTTGATCTCGGCAACACGGTGATCGTGATCGAGCATCATCTCGACGTTATCAAGTCGGCCGATTGGGTGATCGATCTTGGTCCCGAAGGCGGCGCGGCCGGCGGCGAAGTGCTAGCGGCCGGCACGCCCGAACAACTTGCCGCCACTCCCGGAAATGTCACCGGCCAGTTTCTTGCCCAGGTGATCGGCTCCGGCGCATTGCCGGTGACGTAGTGACTTGGCGAGGTCTTGGAGTGCGTGCGATTTATCGCCGCTTTCCGTTGTCGCGGAGCGACCTTCTTCTCATCTCGGTGCGTTTTGAAGCGGCCCATTCGGCCCTGACCTCGCACT
>DASVGM010000179.1:0-11522 GCA_036379555.1 Pirellulales bacterium
AGGTCGCGTTGCAGCACGTCACACTGCCGCCGGGCCGCGGCCAAATCGTCGCACCAGCCGGCGGCGCGCCAGGCGAGCGCGGGAATCGTCAGGTCGCCGGCCAGACGTACAAGCTCGGCGGTCGACGCGGCTTCGCAGATCACCAGATCGGCCTGGGAACCGGGTGGCGTCGCACTCGCCGCGTCACGATGCTCGGCAAGCAACAGGTTTCTGGCGCCGGAACGAATGTCCGCCGCGAGTGTCGCTCCGGAGGCGACGAGCGCCATCGTCACCGCCGGCCAGCGGGCCAGTCGCCGCAACGCCCTGGGCAGTTCCTCTTCGTCCGCCGTCAAATCAGCGATCAGAACCGCGCCCAAGCGTGTCGCTTCCGCGCACAACGCGTCGCCGGGATTCGAAACGAGCAGCGCCAAATCGGCGGCGCGCCAAGCGGCGAGCAACCGCTCCGGCAACTCCAGGCAATCTGCCGCGCGCGCCACCCAACGACGCCCCTCCCAAACAAGATTTCGCCCACGAGCGCCGAGCGGCCGAATGCCAAACAGACGCTCGGCGGACGCGACACTTTGGCCGTCGCTTTTAAGTTCCAACTCCGCGCGATAGACGAACGGCGTTTCCTGCGACCAGAAACAGGGGTCGGGCAAGATCGCCTCGACGACGAGCGTTTCCGCCTCGCTTTCCTCACGCGGAGCGTGAGGGCTACTATGGCCCGAGTCGACGACGAGCGTTTCCGCCTCGGCCGCGGAAACTCGCCTTGGTTTCACAAATGAAACAGTGGCGGGCAAGGTGCGCGCATACTCGCAAGTTGGTCCGCTGACGCGGCCGGTCAGGACGCAATTGGCCGGCAAACCGGCGCGGGGCAAGCGCGCGTAAATCCGCGCCAGAGCATGGCTGGCGTCGCCAAAAAAGAGTTGCAGGTTTTCCAGCATGCAGGCGTCAGAGCTTAGGAGGCCTGGGGCGGCATTGCCTTGGGCAGGGCATCGAAAAAGGGGGGCACGTCGCGAACATCGCGCAGCAGGCCGCCATCACGAGGGTCGCCGCGCAATTGTTGCATCAGCGCGGCCGGAATCTCCAGATCGGGGTTTTCAACGCCAAAACGCCAGCCATAAACGCGCTTCAACGATTGGTCGAGCGTGCGTAAGGGGCCATCGGCGTAGTAGTTCACAAACGTGCCGCCGCCGCCATAAATCACGTTGGCGCCCTCGGCGCACACCTCGTTGCTCGATGAGTCGTCGGTGTTCTTGATCCAGCCCCAATCACCCGGCACCCAGTTGTTCCAGGGGACGTGAAACTGACGATCCGCCAGGCGGCCCGGCCGTCGAATCACGCCTTGTTTGTCGGCCTTGGCTTCGATCTCGGTAAGCGGATGCACCGGGTCAACGCGAGACTCCAGTCGAGCCAACATGGCCGCGTTGGGCCGCAGCCGAGCGAAATAATCGAGAACGCCATGCGCCATGATGAACTGACAAGCGCTCTTGCAACCCAACTCATAAGCCGGCCGGCTTGCAAACGCGTCGGCAATCGCCCGCCGCGCCGAAACACCGGGCTTGAGCGTCCATTCGCCGTCTTGCAACGCGCTCCAAAGGTCTGTGTTAAAGCGCGGAATGAACGGATCGGGAAAACCCCACTCCGCGCGCGAGCCCCAGTACACAATATTGCGACGAATGGCCACGTGCTCGCGCAAACACTCCACCGAACAACGATCGCCGGAAAACAGGAACGTCCGCCCATGCTGCATCATCGCCGCCAGCACCTCGGCCGCCGACACCACCGCGCGCGACAGGGCGACATCATGCCGATCTTGAAACGTGACACTTTCCACCGGCATGGCCCATTTCAAGCGCTCGGCAAGCGTCAACGTATCGGTGTCGCTGGGCGGCGTGTTCAACGTGAAGCCGACTTCATCCCCCGCCGGCGTATCGATCAACTGTATGATTTGCGGCGGGCACTTCAACATCGTCAGCCAGCCGCGCATCTCGGTTTTGGCTTGAGCGACCGCCTCGGGCCGACCACGAAAGAGAATGCCATCGACCGGCTTGCGAGCGCGAGGCGGCGCGGCAAGCCGGCTTTGGTCGCCGGCCAGCGCGATGGGGCTTGCCGCCTTCGCCGGGGCCGACTTGCCGATTTGCTCGGCGCCGGCCGAAGCCATGGGTGACATCGGTGACATTGGCGCCACGGCCAGCGCCACGCCGCCAGGCGACTGGCCCAGAATCAGGCCGGCTGCGAACAGCAGCGCCAGCAACGGCGCGCGCAACGCGCCGCACGGGATGGGGAGTCGGAATGTCGTGCGTTGTCGGCAGGGATTCATCGCTCGTTCACCTGAAGCGGCCTCGCCACACTGTGGTGTGCTTTAGGCCCCATGCTAGCAGCGCGGCGGCGAGATTTCACCTCCCTGCAGGAAGAATTTGCCGGCCGACGATGGATTTCCGTGGCGCCGTATCGTGGGGCGGCTCGCCGAGCCGTCATTTGCTTCCAGACGGGCCGGCGGCCCGCCCCACTGAGAGTTTTCGGGTAGCCTCTAACCCGGAAACGGCGTTAGCGCTTCGTAAGCTGCAAGAAGCCGAAGAGCGTTTGCGCCTCGCTCTCACGCAGCAAGTAGAACTTCAGGGGATCGAGGTTCGCCAAATCGGAGCGGTTGAGAATATACAATAGATTGTCCAACGATACTGTTTCCCAAATATGCACGCCCACCAAGACATCGCCGCGGCGAATGCCTTGTTTGGCCGCCGGGCTGCCGGCCCGCACGTTTTCCACCAGCAATCCACCGCGATAGCGCGTGCGATGGCGCTGCTGAAACTGCCTGGCCGGAATCGGCCGCGCCGCCAGTCCGATCACTTCCCAAATGGGGTCGGCAGGGGCTTCGTCATCAGGAGCCGAGGCCAGCACCAGGCTGACTTTCAGACGCTGCCCGTCGCGCTCCGCTTCCACCGCGATCTTCTCGCCGGGATGGTGCCCCAGCAAGGCCCGTTCCAAATCGAGCGTCCGCGCGACGTGCTGCCGGCCGACGGCGCGGATAATGTCGCCCGATTGCAAACCGCTCTCGGCGGCCGGACTCTGCGCGTCGACCGCTTCCAAAATCAGACCTTCTTCATCCGCCAGCGGCTTGGCGACCAGACCATGCCAGGTATGCTCGAGCCGGCGCGTGCTGAGCAACTCCGCCGCGGCCATCAGCACTCGATCGGCGGGAATGGCGAAACCGATGCCCTGCGCGCCCGCCCGCACCGCCACGTTCAAACCGATCATTTTGCCCTCAATGTTCAGCAGCGGGCCGCCTGAGTTGCCGGGATTGATGCTGGCATCGGTCTGAATCAGATCCTCGTAGCTTTGGGCGTCGCTCACTTGCACGCTACGGTGCAGCGCGCTGATGATGCCGCGCGTGACGGTGTGTTCATAACCGTAGGCGTTGCCCACGGCGATGACCGTCTCGCCGGGCATCAGATCGCTCGACGTGCCAATGTCCATCTCCGGCAGTTTGGCGGCCGATTCGATCTTGATCACCGCCAGGTCGGTTTTGGCGTCACGCGAAACCAACTCGGCGATGAAGGTCTCGCGGTCGGCCGTCGTGACGCTGATTTTTTTCACGCCATCGACAACGTGGAAATTGGTGAGGATATAGCCGCGTTCATCGACAATGACGCCGGTGCCCATGCCGTTGACGCGCTTGGTTTCCGACTTTCCATCGGTTCGGTCCGCATCGTCGGCGGGCACGGTTTTTTCGCCGTGAATGTTGACGATCGACGAACGCGCATGTTCGACGGCCACCACCAAAGCGCTGCGTCGCGATTCTTGCCCCACGGCGCGCGGCAGCCCGCCGCTGACGCACGCCAGCCACAGGCAACTGCCGAGCACCCAACGATAACGCGACATCTTTCGGCTCGATCGATCGTTCATGGTGTACATCGCCGCGGGTGATATAAATACCGAGCGGAACGCGCCGCTGAGCCTGGGCCGTCCGTTGCGGTTCAGCCCGATGACAATTGCGGCGGCTTGGGAAATAAATCGGCCGCCAGTTTCGAGGGGCTTAAAAAGCGGTCATACCGGCCGTACAAGATGCCCAGCTTGTCATACGTCTATGGAATTTATCGCCGACGTGTGGCTGAATGTTTGAAGTTCGGCTTGCATGTCGGGCAGTTTCGGCCGGCCATTGCTGCAACGGCCCGCTTGTTGGCCGGCTTCCAGCCGTCTTGCCCGGCCCTTTGCGCGGGAGCGGCCAGCAGCGGAGCGGGTTCTTGCGGATCGTCAAGCTCCTCAGCGTCAAACTCCGCGTCATCCACGATTTCATCGCTTGCTGACAAACGCGGTCCAACGGGCGATCGGCCGGCGCCCAGCGGCGCGCCAGCCGGCGAAAGTGGCAGCATTTGCGGGGCGAAGCCGTCGGGTTCCTCCGAGTGCGGTCCAAACACCGGATAGGTCGGCACGGGAGCGAAGTGGCTATTCGCGGCCATTTCAGGCTCGGCGGGCAACGTCGAGACGACGCGCGGGCCGGGCGTGCGCGGATCGCGGAAAACTCGGCAACAATCGTGGCGATGATAGACCTTCGGGGAGTGCGGGTCGCAATCGGTATGCAGGCCAACCGCCTCGCCACGGTCAAAACTGCAGTGGTGTAAGGCGCAACCGACGTTGGCCGGGAGCAAGCAGGCGATCATCGCCCACGCCCAGGCCGGCGAACCAGATTGTCGACACATGGCGGTGTCCCCCGAGTGACATGAAAAAAAATTTGCCCCTGTAAACTTGTCGGCATGCCGTGCGCGGCAAATTAACTACAACCGGCCATCTTTACCCAACTGGCGCCCGAGGCGTTGAACGCATGTTGGCCAATAAATTGCGTGGTAAATTAGGACATTTAGGCAAACCTTCAGCGACGCGGTGACGAAAGTGAATCTATGCGTCGTGATGTACAGCAAAACTGTGCGCTGAGATATTGCCAAGCCCCGCGCCGACCGTGCGCTCGGAGGCTATCGAAAGACCGCGTTTCGTGTCCGGAGGATGGCCTTCCCAGGCCGTCCAGTAGCGAGCGCGTCGTGACGGGACGGCCTGGGAAGACCATCCTCCGGCGTTTATGGCGCGTCGCGCTGGTGTTGGCGGCAGGTCTTTTGGCCGGGCGACTGGAGGCCGCGCAGACGCCGCCGACTCCTCTGGTTGGCGACGCCGGCTGCATTGACTTTTGGGTCATCAGCACGCGCCATCTGCCGACGTATGCCAATCCGGCCGCGGCGCTGAATCAATTGGCCGTTTGGCATCGTGAGCCGAGCGGTTGGATCGCCTATCGCTATGAGGCGTTTCTCGCCGCCATCGACACCGACGTGCCTGTTTGCTTCTACTTGAACGGCATTTTCACGTCGGTCGGATCGGCCACGGCCGATGCGCAAAAGCTCTTCGCCAACATGGGCGCCGGCTTGCCGCCGTTTCGCGGAGTGCATTGGCTCTGGCCTTCGGACTTTGAACGAGGGGTCGCTCCGCGCGAACAGGTCAACCACGCGCTGGTTCGCAGTCAGGTCGAATCGTTTTACCTTGCGGCGACGATTCAATCGCTGCGTAACACGCCGGCCGTCAACATGGTGGGGCACAGCTTTGGTTGCCAAATCGCGGCCGATGCGCTGGCCCGGCTGGGGCGCTGTCGTGGCGCTGAAGGGGCCTTGTGCGGCTCGCACCCAATGCGTATCGGAGCCGTCTTGATCGCCCCCACCATCCCCCCCGCCTCGCTTCTTGCCGGCGGCCAATTCGAGGCGGCGCTCCACTTGGTCGATCGGCTGCTGGTCACCCACAATCGCGACGACCTGGCGTTGCACATTTACGAGCAAATTCAAGAGCGGCCGGCGCTGGGTGTCAGCGGGCTGCCAGTTGTGATGGGCGGGCGGCCGGCCAAGGTCATGCAGGTAGATGCCGGGCCGGCGGTGCGGTTCCGGCATACCGCCGCCACCTACTTTGACTCACCGCTGGTGGTAGCTTGGCTGCGCGGCTTTTTCGCCGGTTAGCCTTGGCCCGGAAATCTAGGCGCAACCGCTACCGAGTTCGGCCGGTGTGGTGGGCGTGGGCGTGGTCGTGCTCGTGGTCGTGCGCGTGAGCGAACGCGCCGGAAAACGATTTGCCGTCGATCTCCACACTCACGATACTTTTGGAACCTTCCTCATCCAGCGCATCACAGAGGGCTTCGTCAACCGCTTCAAAGCAAAACGTCCGTGTGACGTCGTCCTGGCCGAGATGAACGGCCGGCAGTGAAAACCGCCGCGCAGCGCCGCCGGCATCAACCTCGATCGTGACGCTCGGCGCGGCGATGGCCACCGTGTCTTCCGCCTTGCCATCGAGCACGTAGACGCTTACCGCGTGGGTGTCGTCGTTGTGGATGATTTCGGCGTGAAACTCTTCCTCACCCAATTCGACCAATTGCCCGCCATGCGGGCCAAGCTCCGCGTGATCGTGATGGTCGTGGCCAGCAGCGGCGTGGTCATGTTCCGCATGGTTCCGCTCGCCGCCGGCCGTGTGAGCCTTGGCGGTTGAAGTGGGCGCTTGCGTCGCTCCGCAACCGCCTGACAGCGCGAAGAGGCCAGCGGCCGCGAAGGCGGTGACGATACTTGACGTGCGGTACATGGAAGGCTCCTTGAAGGACGATTGTTAAATGGTAGTGATCGCCGCGTAGTTTTCGGAGTATCAGGATCGTAGGGTGGGCATTGCCCACCGTGAGATCATGGTGGGAATCTCTTCCTCATCGGTTGCTTCGGCCGCGCGGCGGCCAAAACACCAGAAGAGGGCCGGGTGGACGAAAAAGTCAAGCAAGGTCGAGCTGACCAGACCGCCTAAGATTACGGTGGCGACAGGATACAGAATCTCCTTGCCCGGCTCCCCGGCCGCCAGCACCAAGGGAACCAACGCGATGCCGGCCGTCAGCGCGGTCATCAACATGGGGGCCAGTCGCTCTTTGCCCGCCCGCTCAATCATCGCCGCTGAAAAAGTTTCGCCTTCGTAACGCACCAGGTGCAGATAATGGGCGAGCAACAAAATGCCGTTACGCGAGGCGATGCCCGACAGCGAAATAAAGCCCACCATGCTGGCCACGGTCAGCGATTGCCGGGTGATGACCAGCGCCGCGACGGCGCCGATGGCGGCCATCGGCAGCGCCGACAACACCTGCAGCGCGAGATTCACCGAGCGAAAGAGCGTATACAGCACCAAAAACATGCAGGCCAGCGAGCCGATGCTCAAAAAGCCGATCATGCGCGTCGCCGCTTGCTGGCTTTCAAACTGGCCGCCGTACTCAATGGAATAGCCGGTCGGCAGCGAAGCCTCAACCGGCGCCAGCCGTTTTTGAATGTCGGTGACGACGCCCCCCAAGTCGCGGCCCACCGTATTGCACTGCACGACGATCCGCCGCCGCACGTTCTCGCGATGGATCGTGTTGGGGCCGCTCGAAGGCACAATTTCGGCCACTGCCGAGAGTGGAATCAGCCCGCCGCCGGGCAGCTTCAACGAAAGACGCTTGAGCTGCGTCGGGTCTTGACGAAAAGGATCGTCGAGCCGCACCAACAGATCGAACTTCTGCTGGCCAAGCACCACCTCCGAGACCACGCGGCCGTGCATCGCCGTCTCGATGAATTCGTTCACGTCGTCGCTGCGCAGTCCGTGGAACGCAAGTTGATCGCGGTCGAGCCGCACCTGTAGTTGCGGAATCTCCACTTGCTGCTCGACCAACAGGTCAGTGACGCCGCGAACACCCTGCATCTCTTGCTTGATGCGTTCCGCGGTCGCCCGCAAAATGCTGAAATCGTTGCCATAGAGTTTAATGCCCACCTGCGCCTTCACGCCGGAAAGCATGTGTGAGATGAGATGCTGCAACGGCTGTTCGGCCGACGACACAATGCCGGGCACCTCGGCGAGCTGAGTGCGAATGTCGCTGAGAACTTCCTCGCGGCCGCGGCCCGACTTGGGGTCAAGGCTGACGATGATTTCGGAGACATTCACGCCTTCGGCGTGTTCGTCGAGTTCGGCGCGGCCGGTGCGGCGGCCGACGGCCGTCACGCCTTGGACGTCGAGCAGGCGATCATCGACCATGCCGGCGATGCGGTTGCTGGCCGCGAGCGACGTGCCGGGCGGCAAGAGTACGTTAATCTGCACGCTCCCTTCGTTGAACGGCGGGAGAAAATCGCGTCCCAACCGCGTCACCGCGAACAGGCTGGCGGCGACCGCCAGCGAAACCAGCGACAATACCGGCACGGGATGCCGCACGCTCATGCGAATGGCAATGCCCGCCACGGCCTTGAGCGCGCGAAGAATCCAGCCGTCTTTGGTATGCCCCATCATCTTCGCGCGCGGCAACAGCCAATAGCAAAGCACCGGCGTGACGGTGAGCGAAACCGCCAACGAGGCGAGAATCGACACGATGTAGGCCACGCCCAGCGGTGTAAACAGCCGCCCCTCCATGCCGCCCAAGGCGAACAACGGCACAAAAACCAGCACCACCAAAATTGTGCTGAAGACGATTGAGTTGCGCACTTCGCTGCTGGCTTCGTAGACGACTAGCAGCGGGTGCCGGGGCTGCGCGAGCGTGCCGTTTTCGCGCAACCGCCGAAAGATGTTTTCCACGTCGACAATCGCGTCGTCGACAAGTTCGCCGATCGCCACGGCCAGGCCGCCCAGCGTCATGGTGTTGATCGACATGTCGAAGAATTTGAAGACCAGCCCCGTCACCACGATCGAAAGCGGAATGGCGGTCAGCGTGATGAAGGTCGTGCGAAAGTTGAGCAAGAACAAGAACAGGATGACGACGACCAAGATGCCGCCGTCGCGCAGCGCGTCGATCACGTTGCGAATGCTGACGTCGATGAATTCTTTTTGCTGGTAGACATTCGGGTTCAGGCGAATGTCTTTGGGCAGGCTTTGCTTGAGGCTCTCGACGGCGGCGGTGAGGTCTTCGGTCAGGCGGCGGGTATCGGCGCCCGGCTGCTTGGAGATGGTGAGCATCACGGCCGGCTGGCCGTTGACGGCCGCGTCGCCCCGTTTGATCTGAGCCGCCTCCACCACGCGCGCCACCTGATGCAAAAGCACCGGCCGTTCGGGATCGTCCTTCACCACCACGCGGTCGAGATCGGTGATGTTCCGCACGCGGCCCAGCGAGCGGACGAGAAACTCCTCGGCGCCCATGTCGAGATAGCCGCCGGTCGCGTTGGCGTTGCTCCGCGCGACGGCCAGTTCGACCTGGTGCAGCGTGACGTCGTAAGCGCGCAGGGCCTCGGGATCGACGCGCACCTGAAACTGCTTGCGACCGCCGCCCATCGTGACCACCTGGGCCACGCCCGGCACCGTCAGCAGCCGTTGCCGCACGATCCAATCGGCCAACGTGCGGACTTCAATGGGATTGGTTTCGCCCCCCTCGCTGTACATGCCGACCTGCATGATCTGCCCCATGATGGACGACATCGGCGCCAGTTGCGGGTGAACGTCTTCCGGCAGGCGATCGCGCGCCAAAGCGATTTTTTCGGCCACGACCTGCCGGTCGATATAGATGTTCGTGCCCCAGGCGAATTCCACGTAAACGATTGACAGGCCGATGCCGGAGGAGCTGCGCACCGCTTGCACGCCGGTGGCCCCGTTGAGGACCGATTCGAGCGGAAACGTGACGAGCGTTTCGACTTCTTCCGGCGCCAGGCCCGGCGCTTCGGTGATGACGGTGACGCGCGGGCGATTGAGGTCGGGAAAGACGTCGATCGGCAGCCGCGTCAATTCATAGCCGCCGTAACACAAAATGACGATGGCCAGCGCGATCGTCACCAGGCGGTAGCGGAGCGACAGGCGTATGATGGCGTTGAGCATTTAATGGTTGTGTCCGGCATGGGGGTCGATGGGTCCGCCCGACTTGTTCTTCAGGGCCAACTGCAATTGCTCGGCGCCCGACGCGGCCACCATGTCGCCCAGCTTGAGCGCGCCGTCGTTGGCCACGACAACCGCATAAGGATCGCGATATTCAATCCGCACCGGGCGACGGTCGAAATGATCGCCAAAACGCTGAAAGACGAACGATTCCGGCCCTTCTTGCACGACCGCCTCCGCCGGCAAGACGATCACCTTGGGCCAGGTCTCGACAGGCACCTTCAACTTCAAGCGTTGGCCGGGTTTGAATCGCCAGCTTATGAATCGCGGGCCGGTCGGGCCGCCGCTTTCGTGCGCCAGCGAGTTGGGTAAACGCACGTAGAAGTGAAAGGCGCGCGATTGCGGATCGACCGTGTCGGCCACATACAGAATATGCAGCCCCGGCACGAATTGGGCGTCATTCGCCTCACTCTCGACGATGGCGGTTACCGCGGCGTTGGCGCGCACGGCGTTTTCAATCTGCCGCGCGTCTTGCTCAAACGCCGTGCCCTCGATGTACAGTTCCGCATGGTCGGCCAGCACGCAGAGCAAATCGCCCGCCATGACATGTTGGCCCAGCTCGACGGCCAATTGCTGTACGTGCAACAGCCGGCGACCGGCGTGCTCATCCGCGGCGGCGCGTGGCGTGGGAGCGGTGACAGTCAGTTCTCGAAACAGCTCGCGATCGACGACGATGGCGTCGATTTGCTCCTCGGTCAGGCCGTGCAACGACAAGGCTTGCCGCTGGGCTTTGACAATCGCATCCAGCTTTTGTATTTCGTATTCACGATCGAGCATTGTCTTTTTGGGAATGAGCGAATCCTTGACCAGCGGCTCCAACCGCGCCAGCTCGCGCCCGGCCACGTCGAGCTCCGCCAACGATCGCAACAGGTCAGACTGCGCCTGCACTAATTCCTCATGCGACAACCGCACGCTGAGCAGCGCGTGTCCCGCCGAGATCGCCTCGCCTTGAACCACGTTGATCGAGGTAATGACGCCGCTGAGCGGAGCGGTGACGCGCACGATCGATTTTCCCGGCCGTTCGGCCACCATCGCCGGAACGACGATCGACCGCTCGAACGGTTTCAAGGCGATGCGAATCACCTTGAGGCCGATCGTCTGTTCGGCCTGCGTGCTGATCTGCAGGGCATTCAACTCGTTGTGTCCGGCGTGCGACTTCATGCCACCGGCATCGCGCGCATGGTCGTGCCCATGAGCATGAGCATGATCGTGATCGTGATCGTGGCCATCATCGTGGTCATCATCGTCGTGTTCGGCGTCGGCGGAGTTGGCCTGGGGCGGCGTGTTCGCGGCGGATATTGCCGGCAACGCCGCTAACCAAGCGCGCGGAACGAGATACCCGGCTGCAACGGCAAGGCCCGCGCCGATTGCCACCAGAGCAAAGCTCAGAATCCAGGAGCCGGGACGATGGTAATTCATAAAAGCACTTTGGTCGTCTGAAAAGGGAAGAAACTACCACTTTTGGGTGTAAAAACGACAGTCGTGTCGTTTTTACACCCAAAAGTGGTATATCGCTGGCTATGCTACGCACACGGTCACGCGTTCCCCGGGGCCGGTGCTGGCCTGCGTAAAATGCCCGACTTTAACACGATAACGACTTGAGATTCCATACCGGATTTGTTCCTCACCGCCACCATCGGGCTTGCCCCGGTGGGAGCACTGACTGA
>DASVGM010000180.1:0-13349 GCA_036379555.1 Pirellulales bacterium
ACCTGGGCGCCCGGCCCAGTGCCGACGCCTTGAGCGACGGCGCGCGGCTGGTCATCACCGGCCGCGTTGCCGATGCGTCGTTGACCGTTGGCCCGGCCATGCGCGAGTTCGGTTGGTCGTGGGATGATTGGAACCGGCTGGCGGGCGCCAGCGTGGCCGGCCATTTGATTGAATGCGGCAGTCAGGTGACGGGCGGCTTTTACGCGCATTGGAACGAAATCGATTTAACGCTGGCCGCCTATCCCATCGCCGAACTGGCCGATGACGGCAGTTGCGTCATTACCAAACCGGCCGGTTCGAGCGGCCGCGTGAGTCGTGAAACGGTCGCCGAGCAACTTGTCTACGAGATTGGCGATCCGGCCCATTATCTGACGCCCGACGTCGACGTCGATTTCACGACGGTGGAAATGGAAGAGCGCGCGCCCGATCGCGTGGCGGTGTGGGGCGCCAGCGGCCGCCCCGCGCCGGAGAGCTACAAAGTTTCGCTCGCTTATCGAGCCGGCTATTTCGCCAGCGGCCAGATGCTATGCTATGGTCCCGACGCGATCGAGAAGGCCCGCACCTGCGCGCGGATCGTTCTGGAGCGCGTTCGCGCCGCCGGGTTTGAGCTGGACGAGACGAATGTGGAATGCTTGGGGGCCGGCGATGCGCTGCCGGGCTTGCGACCGACGCCGGACGGCGTGCGCGAAGTGATGTTGCGGCTTTCGGCGCGCGATGCGCGTCGCGAGGCGGTGGAGCGATTCACGCGCGAGTTCGCGCCTTTGGCGACGAGCGGTCCCGCGGGATTGGCCGGTTACGCGGCCGGTCGGCCGCAAGTTCGCCCCGTCTTCGCCTATTGGCCGTCGTTGATCCCTCGCGCGCTCGTACCCGCCCGTCACGAAGTGCGCCCCGCCTCCGAATGGGCCAATCTTGGATCGCGGTGATTCATCACCGCTACGCGCGCACGTTTTCGGGTTGCGGTGAAAGTTCGCATTTTTCAGAGCTGTCAGCCAGCAGCGCCAACGCCGGTGTGGTGGTCATGGTGGTGACGACGGCCATGATGACCATCATGGCGAACAAGGTCGGCGAGATCACGCCCAGGTCGAGTCCGATGTTGAGCGCCACCAACTCGATCAGTCCGCGCGTGTTCATCAACATGCCCAACGCGGCGCTGTCGCGCCAGGTGTAGCCCGAAAGCCGCGCCGCGCCCAGCGCGCCGCCAACTTTGCCCAACGTGGCCACCACGATGATAACCCCGCAGGCCAACCAGGCGTCCATTCCGCTGACGAGATCGATGCGGGTGCGCATGCCGGTGAACGCGAAGAACGCCGGCAAAAGCAACACCGTCGTCGAATCTTGTAGTTTGTAAGTCAGTTCGGTGGCGATGCGGCTGTCGTGCGGGATGATCGAGCCGAGGAGAAAGGCGCCGAAGATGGCGTGAATGCCAATCCATTCCGTCATCACGGCGGAAAGCAACACGGCCACAAAGACCATTGCCGTCATGCCGGGCGTGAGGGGCCTGTCGTAGCGGTGGGCCATTTTTTCGACCACCGGCCGCACCAACAAAACCATGACCGCCAGGTAAACGAGCGTGCCGGCGATGACCCAGAAGATGCCGCTGACCTGAGCCTTGGCGATGCCCACCACCAACGCCAACAAACACCAGGCGACCACGTCGCCCGTCGCCGCGGACGACAGCGCGACGACTCCCAAATCGGTTTTGGTCATGTTGCGGTCGGTGAGAATGCGCGCCAGCACGGGGAAGGCCGTAATCGACATCGCCACGCCGACAAACAGCGCGAAGCTCAAAAAATCGGCGCCGTCCGTGCCGAAGCGAGGGTAAAGCCACAACGCCAACGCGGCGCCCAGCAAAAAGGGCGCCACCATGCTCGCCTGCGAGACCGCCACCGTCGCCCGCGCGTGCTTTTTGATCAGCCCGCCATTCAGCTCCAACCCCACCACAAACATATATAGAATGACGCCGAGCTGCGCCAAAACACCCAGGTGCCCGGCGACTTCATCAGGCAACAGAAACGCGGTGGCTTCGGGCCAAACTCGGCCCAACAGCGAAGGACCGAGCATGACGCCGGCCAGCACCTCGCCCACCACCGGCGGCTGATGGATGCCGGCCAGAAGCTTGCTCAACAAGCGACCGAGGCCAACCACCAGCACCAAGACCAGCAACACCCGCACCATGGGGCTTGCCCCTTCCGGCGCCTCGGCTGGCACGGCCGGTTCCACGGCGGCCAGCGCCGGCGTTAAACTGTCGCCAAAATGCACGATGAGCAAAAAGGACAGCGCGGCGCCAACGGCCAGCAGGCCGTAGACGAGCGGAACGGTCCAGCGTTCAGGGATGTACCGAGGATTCATGGTTACGCGGCGCGGCAAACGTCAATCGCTTTGTTAGTTTAGAACGCGATTGCCGGGCAGACAATTGTTAAAGGCCGCACAGCGCTGCGGTTTTATACCGTGGTCAGCGCGGCGGCACTTCGCTAAAATACGAAACTTCCATGAACCATCAACGAAAAACACGCATCGGAGCGGTTCGCTATCTGAACACGAAACCGCTCATCTTCGGCCTGGCCGATTTGCTGCCCGACGCGGAGCTTGTGCTGGATTTGCCCAGCCGCCTGGCCGACGGCCTGGCGCGCGGCACGCTGGATGTGGCGCTGATTCCCTCGGTCGAGTATCTGCGCGATCCGACCTATAGCATTGTTTCAGACGCTTGCATCGCCTGCCGGGGCCCGGTTTTATCGGTTAAATTGTTCAGCCGAACGCCTCTGGCCGAAGTTCGCACGCTGGCTCTCGACGAAGGCTCGCGCACCAGCGTCGCCCTGGCGCGAATTCTGCTGAAAGAGCGGTTCGACCTGCGACCGCGCCTGCAACCGCTGGCCATCGGCGCGGCGGTGGCCGATGTCGTCGCCGACGCGGTGCTGGTCATCGGTGATCGGGCGATGCATTCACCCGGTGGTGGGCCTTTCGCCGAAGTGTGGGATCTCGGCGACGAATGGGTCCGCTGGACGGGGCTGCCCTTTGTCTTCGCCATGTGGGTGGCGCGAGCGGGTTTCGATGCGACCGAGGTGGCCGGCCCGTTGTCGGCCGCGCGCGATCTGGGGCTGGCGAGCTTGCCGGCGATCGCCGCCGCTGAAGCCGCGCCGCTAGGGTTGTCTCGCCCGCAATGCCTCTCCTATCTGCGCGATAATCTTTACTTCTTTCTCGGCCCGCGCGAGCGTGAAGGGCTGGAACGGTTTCGATTGCTGGCCCGCGATCTGGCGGCGGCCGATGTGACGGTTGAGGCGGGCGACTTCCGCCAGAAAGGAGTCGTGCCGTGGTAGCGGCGACTCGGCGTATTCTCGACAAAGCGATAGGCGGCGAACGGCTCACGCCCGATGAAGGTCTGGAACTGATCGAGTCGCACGATCTGGCGGCCTTGGGTCAGGCGGCCGACGCGGTGACGCGGCGGCTGCACCCGGAGAATTACCGCACCTACAATATCGACCGCAACATCAACTACACGAACATCTGCTCGGCGGTCTGCGATTTTTGCGCCTTCTATCGTCGGCCGAAAGATCCTGAAGGTTACGTGCTCGATCGGCAGGTGTTGTTGGACAAGATTCAAGAAACGGTCGATCTCGGCGGCGATCAGATTTTGATGCAAGGCGGCATGCACCCCGACTTGAAGCTGGAGTGGTACGAGCAACTGCTGCACGATATCAAAGCTCGCTTTCCGCGGGTCAACGTGCATGGCTTCAGCCCGCCGGAAATCTTCGCGTTTACCAAAGTGAACAAGCTGCCGTTGCGCAGCGTGCTGGAGCGTTTGCAAGCGGCCGGGCTGGGCAGTTTGCCTGGCGGCGGGGCCGAGATTCTGGTCGACCGCGTGCGCCGCGAAATCACGCGCGGCAAGGTGCTCACGGACGACTGGCTCGATGTCTGCCGGGTCTGGCACGAACTGGGCGGCCGCGGCAGCGCGACGATGATGTTCGGCCACGTCGAGACGCCGGCCGAGCGGATCGAACATCTGGAGCGTTTGCGGCAATTGCAAGACGAAACCGGCGGCTTCACCGCCTATATTTGTTGGACCTTTCAGCCCGAACATACCGACCTGGCGCATCTGCCCAAGGCCGGCGCGTTCGATTATCTCAAGACGCAGGCGGTCAGCCGTTTGTATCTCGACAACTTCCCCAACATTCAATCGAGTTGGGTCACGCAAGGATTGAAGATCGGGCAAATCGCGTTGCTTTACGGCGCCAACGACATGGGCAGCTTGATGATTGAAGAAAACGTCGTGGCCTCGGCCGGCACGGTGCATTACCTGACGTTGGAGCAAATTCGCGAGTCGATTCGCGAGCTAGGTTACGAGCCGCGGCAGCGCAACGTGTTTTACGATCTCATCGACGCGGCGTAGCGCGCGTTGCCTTGGCGGCCTTGATGAGCATGCCAAAAGAGCGGAGAATAGAACTGGCGAGCGAGGCGCTGGAGCGCATCGTGCATTGCCCTGAGAATTCGTTTCGGAGAGCGTTGCTCTGCGAGTGCGTCACCGCCTATTTACCGATCGACCAGGAGCATCGGCAACAGTTTGAAGATATGCTGCGTTACCATCCAGATCCAGGAGTTCAAGCAATGAGTGTGGGTTTGCTAGACGACGTCAAAGAGCGCGGAAGGCTCGAAGGGAAACTCGAAGGGAAACTCGAAGGAATGCTGGAAGGCCAACGTGAACTACTGCGCAAGCAGCTCGAAGCGCGCTTTGGACCGTTGCCGGCCTCCGCCGTAGCCCAATTGCAAGCATGGCCCAGCGAGCGGCTGACGGAGTTGGGCTGCGCGCTGCTCTCCGCTGCGTCGTTCGAGGATCTCGGCATCAAAAACTCGGCGGAGCTTGAGACCTGATTTCGACTTTTCGGCGAGCACCGACAGTGTCCACTCGTTCTGACGACAAACGTCCAGCACGCCCTGGCGTACCCGGTCATAACTGTTGGAAGTCCTGCTGGGAACCAACATCTCTAATTGGCCGGGATCGTTGCAGGCCGCGTCGTTTGTTTGAATTACGGCCATTTCCCGCCGCGAATGAGTCGCGGCGCTGTAAACCATGCCCAGTCGAACTGATTATATACGCCACGCGATCGCGAATGAAACGATGTGGAACAACCGAGGACGGCTGTGCCACACGTTTTTCGCCATGCCCATTTTGGGCCGCGCACAGTATAGATGCGCTTAGCCCGCCTGACGCTGATAGAGCGCCACGGGCGTGGTGCGAATGTGCAAGTCGAGCTGTGGAAACGCGATGTCGATGCCTTCGTCGCGGAACGTCTCGTGGATGCGCGTGTGCAAATCGTGAACGACCGACTGGCGGTTATCGAGATTCGGCAAGTAACAACGCAACACCAGGTTCAGCACGCTGTCGCCAAAACCTTCAAACGAGGCCAGCGGCGGCGGATCCTTGAGGATGAACTGGTTTTCCGTGGCGGCTTCCATCAACAGCCGCCGAGCCTTCTCGGTGTCGGAGCCATAGGCCACGCCCACGTTGATGGTGATGCGGTTCATCTGATCGCTCAAGGTCCAATTGAGCACGCGGCCGGTAATGAACTCCTTGTTCGGCATGATCAGCTCTTTGCGGTCGAAATCGGTGATCATCGTGGCGCGAATGCGAATCCGCGAGACGACGCCGCTGACGTCGTCCACCGTGACGATGTCGCCCACGCGAATCGGCCGCTCGAAAAGAATGATCAGGCCGGAGACAAAATTCGCGAAGATTTCTTGCAAACCAAAGCCAAGCCCGACGCTGAGAGCGGCCACCAACCAATGCACTTTCGACCAGGTAATGCCCAAGACCGCGCAGGCGGCGACGATGCCCGCCACCGCGATCGCGTAGCGAAACAGCGTGGTCACGGCGTAGCGCGTGCCCGGCTCCACGGGGAGCCTCTGCAACAAGACAATTTCGAGCAGGCCGGGGATGTTGCGCGTGGCGACCAGGGTGAGCACCAGCGCCGCCGCGGCCTCCAGCAGGTGCGATATATTGATAGGTTCGTAAGTGAAACCGCTGCCATCAGGCGCGTCCACCCGCGAAGACCAGAGCTCCACGTTGAAGAAGGAGAACGCCGGCAGCACGTCGGCCCAAATCAACCACAGCCCCACGGCAAAACCGGCCAACAGCGCGGTGCGCACCAGACGGTGGGTTTGCTGCTTGATGGTGGTCAGGTCGAGCTGGCCTTCGGCCGCGATCGGCACGCTGGGCAGTTCGGCGCCGTCGGGTCCGCGTTGCTCTTGCTGCGCCGCCGCGCGTCGCAAGCGCGCTTGCCGCATGGCGAGCCGCCGCCGCATCATCAACAACCAGCGCGACACCAGCGCGCCGCCAAACAGGATGCCCACCAACAACCAGCCCGTGGCCTGCAAACGCCAGGCGAATTGCCGGCCGGTGTAGTAAAAGCCAAGGCCCGCCAACACGGCCAGCGCCAGCGGACTGCCCGCCACCAGCGGATGCGCGACGCGATGCAAGCGATCGAGCCAACTGCGGCCCCGCGCCGCCAGAAAACCCTGCAGCACTCCCCCTGCGGGCCTGAACACGCTGTGCAGGAAGAGGGCCAGTGCGAGCATGGCCCCGATAAAGAGAAACCGCCCAAAGGCATGCCAGCGGTCGTTTTCCACCGCGTGGATGCCCGTTCCGACCAACGTCAGCGGCAGGGCGACCAACAGCAGCCAGCGGAGGTTTTTGCGCAGCAGCCTGGTGCTGATTTCGGGCCAGCCAAAATGCGCGGTGCCGAGCCCGCGGCTGCGGCAGACTTGCCGGAGAAACTCCATCAGCAGCAGCGCCACGGCCGAGAACCGCAGGCCCTGCGCCAGTGCGCGGCCCAATTCGGTGGCATTCGGGGCGCGATCCAATAGCCAGCCCAAAACCACCAGCGGCAATGGCCACGTCGCCGACATGAAAAAGGTCAGCACCAGCGCGCGAACGGTCAGGCTCATGTCGTCGGCGGTGCCTCGCGCGGCGCGTTCGCCCAGTTCGCGCACGCGGCGGCGCATGCGCACCTGCCCCGCCAAGAGCGCCGCGAAAACGAGGATCGTCAGGGCGCTGGCGGGCGCGTATGCGACCGCCGTACTCGCCAACTGCCGGCCGACCGCGTGCCACTCTTGCCCGCGCGTCAACCAGCGCAGCGCTTCGGCCGCGGCGGGAAAATCGCTCTGGCCCAACGGCGCGATGCTCCGCACCCAAAGGATTCGCTCATCAATGTAATCCGTTTGTTTCGTGATGGTGTCGAACAATTGCTTGTCGGCGGCCATCAGCGGCGGAATGGCGCGGGTATAACGCTCATAGGCGCTCACCAACGAGTCGATCAACTCGCGGCGGGCGACTAGCAACCGCCGCGCCTCCGCTTCGAGCGCCGCGCGCGGCGATTGAGCGGCCGCCAGTTCCAGGTCGCGCAGCAGTTCTTCCGTCCGCAGCTCGATGTCGCTCATTTTTTTGCGCCGTTCGGTCAGCGCGAGCCATTCGCTGAAGACCGAGTCAATCTGCGATTTTGGCAAGCGCGCGGTTTCGAGCTGGCGTTGGCGGCGGCGCAGGTCGATGCGGCATTGCAACAGGTAAGGGCCCAGTTGCGCCAGACCCAGATCGACCTTTTTCTTGACGTCGTTGAATTCGCGTTCCACGTCCGACAGCGCGTTGGTGAACTCCACCGTCTGCTTTGACGCCACGGCCACGTCGTTGGTGATTTTCGTCGCCGCCTGGGCCAGCTCTTCGTTCTCGGCGGCCACGCCGCGCAACTCCGGGCAAGCGAACTTCCGCTCGCGCTGGGCGGTGCTGAGCTTGCTTTCCGCTTCATGCTGGCGGCGATCGTGGATGGCCTTTTGCCACAATTCCACCGACCGTTTGCAGGCGGCGACATCACGATCGGCCAGGTCGTGCTGCTTGGGCAGCAAGTCGTCTTCGGCGTTGTAGCTTTCGCGCTCGGCCGCGCAGCAGGCGATTTCCTGGGTCAAGGCCCGCGCCCGCGCGGCGAGTAAGGCGCCTTGGGCGGCGGCCATTTCTTTCGAGAGATCGGCGGCGGGCGGCGCCGCGCGCTGCTTTTGAATCTCGTCCAGCTTTTTATTCGCCGCGTCGATCTGGGCCGGAATGGTCTTCAACCGCCGCTCGGTGCGGCGCTGCGGTTCGGCGTCGAGGCGAGTCAGTTCGTCCTGCTTCTGAATCAGATCATCTTGCGCGGCCTCCAGTTTGGTTTCCAACTCGGCCGTGGGCACATCGGCCGCCGCGAGGGCGCGTTCGACTTCCCGCGGTTGGTCGAGCTTGGCCCGGACTTTGCCCATCTCCGCCTGTACGTCCTGCGCCGACTTCTTATACGCGGCGGTTTTGGCGGCCAGCGCGGCTTCACGCTCCATCTCGGCCAAGGCATTCTGATAGTTCGCGACGATCGCGGTTTTGACCGTCTCGTCAAGCTCTTTGGCGGCCTTGATCTGGGCAATCTGGTTTTGCAGCAGCGCCACGGTGACGTCGGGTAGCGTGGCGGTCGGCGCGCTGGCCGCGGCCGCTTCGGGCGCGGCCGCCACGTCGTCGCCCCGCGTGTTGACCGCGCCAATTTGCCATGCCGCCATCAACCCCACGCTCAGAATCAACGCGCGTCGTGCGAACATGCGAGTATCTCCATAAAAGGCATCCCGGCCCGCATGGTTCGCCGGTCGTGAAAGCGCAAGACGAAAACCCAACGCTCCGGAACACGCAACCAAGGGGGCGACAACTTCTCAATTTTTCGCCCGCCGCACAAGCCCATTTCCGTGACGATTCGCTCGGGGGTTCGGCGGCCGCCGTCATTCACCCGGCTTTTTTCGCCAGGTCGGCTTCTTCGCCCTGGACGCGCGATGCCGGCGCAACGGGCGAAACTCGCCCTGGGGAGCGGCGACGCCATCTCCGCCCAGCAGTCTGACGCGAGCGGCGCGCGGGCCGCGATCATTCGGCCCGCTGCTGGCATCCAGATCGTATTCCACGCGCTGCCCCTCGACGAGCGTGCGAAACTCGTTGCCGGCGACGACCGTGCCATGAAAGAAAACATCGCCGCCGCCGGCCGTGGTGGCGATAAAGCCGCAATGCTTATCGACGAAGAGTTTTTTGATGGTTCCTGTTGGCATGCTTCCATCATACTCTTTGCCGCCCTCTTCCGCGCATTGCCCGCCAGAGAAAACATCCGTACCATGAAACAAGCAGGGAAACAAAGCAGTTTGAAGCGGTCTTCATCTTTCACCAGGCTCGCCATGCCATCCGCCGAAAAGGACTTCGACAACAACGCGGCCCCCAACGCCGAGGGCGGCCTATCGCTTGACGATCTCAACGCGGCCTTCGCCGGCATGCTGTCGGGCGGCGACGACCCCTACTGCGAGCCTCCTGTGGCCGACGACACGCCGGTCGCGCAGGAGGTCGTGGCCGGCGGCGAAGGCGATGAAGACGACGACACGAGCTGCGACATTACGCCCCTGACCATTTTGGAGGCGATGTTGTTCGTCGGCGGCGCCGGCGGCGAACCGCTGACGAGCCTGCGCGTGTCGAGCTTGATGCGGGGCGTGCGGCCGGCTGAAATCGACGATTTGGTGCGCGACCTGAACGATCGCTACGAAACCGATGGCCGCCCCTATCGCATCGAAAACGCCGGCGAGGGATATCGACTGACGTTGCGCGAGGAATTCTCGGCCGTGGTGGACAAGCTGCAAGGCCGCAACCGCCAGGCGCGACTCACGCCCGCGGCCATCGAGGTACTTTCGCTGGTGGCCTACAACGGGCCGCAAACCGCCGACGACCTGACACGGCTGCGAGGCCGGCCGAGCGGAGCGGTGTTGTCGCAGCTTGTGCGCCGCCAGCTCTTGCGCGTGGAACGCGACGAGGCCGACCGCCGCCTGACGCGCTATGTGACCACGCCGCGATTTCTGGCGGTGCTGGGCATCGAAAAGCTCGACGACCTGCCGCGCAGCCAAGATGTGGAGCGGCGTTAAAACACCTCAGCAGCCCGCTGCCAGCGGAACGCCGTGACGCGGCTGTCTTGGAGTGCGGCGATTCATCGCCGCTTTCATCCGTCGCGGAGCGACCTTCTTTTTGACCGCACGTATGGATGGCGCGTTCCGGCGGCCACCGAGGGCTGCCAGCCCTACAGCGAGTCTGAGGAATCGCTGGACAACGGCAAGGCGATTTCCTCCAACGAGCGGCGCTCGGCGTCGACACCCCAAAACCACTCGACCACGGCCGCGCCGAGCATCAGGGCCGAAGCCAGCAAATAACCGTACAATAGCGAGGTTCGCGAGCCACTGGCGATCAACGCGCCGAACAACCAGGGCGCCGCGACGCCACCCACCGCGGTGCCGATCGAGAAGAAAATGGCGATCGCCAGCCCGCGCATTTCCAGCGGAAAGATTTCACTTACCGTCAAATAGGCCGCGCTGGCGGCCGACGACGCGAAAAAGAAGATCACCGTCCAAAGCACCGTCTGGCTGACGGCGCCCAGCAGGTGCTGCTGAAATAGCACGCCGGTCAAAACCAGCAGCAACGCCGAAGTTGTGTAGGTGGCGCAGATCATTCGCCGCCGTCCCCACGAATCAAACAAACTGCCCAACGCCACCGCCCCCAAAAAACTTCCCAACGCGAAAGGCAGCAGGTACAGGCCGGTGCGATTGGCCGGCACGTCGTAAAACTCGTTGAGCACCAAAGCATAGGTGAAGAAAATGGCGTTGAACAAAAACGCCTGAGCCGCCATCAACGCCAGTCCCAACAGCGACCGTTGGCGATAATGCGTGAGCATGGTCCGAATGACGCCTGCCAGGCGATGGCGGCGCTGAGGATGCACCCGCAATGTCCGCTCAACGCCCTTTAGCTCACGGCCGGTTTGCTCCGCGATTTCCTCTTCAATTTGCCGTACGACGCGCTCGGCCTGATCGACGTGCCCGTGCAGCACCAGCCAGCGCGGGCTTTCGGGCACGCATTTTCGCAGCAGCAGGATGGCTAGGCCGAGCACCGCGCCGCCGGCGAAGGCCGTCCGCCAGCCGACATCGACGGCCAACCAATTTGGATTGAGGATGACGAGTGTGGAGATCGAGCCGACGGCGGCGCCCAACCAATAACTGCCGTTGACGATCAAATCGACCCAGCCGCGGCGGCGGGCGGGTATCAGTTCATCAATGGCCGAGTTGATGGCGGCGTATTCGCCGCCAATGCCCAAACCCGTGATAAAACGAAACAACGCGAAGCTCGCCATGTTCCACGAAAAGGCCGTGAGCAGCGTACCTCCCAGATAGATCGTCAGGGTGACGAAGAACAACAACCGCCGGCCCTTCAGGTCGGTAAGGTAACCGAAGACCAGCGCGCCGAGCACCATGCCGGCCACGTAATACGAAGCGATGGCGCCGATTTGTCGATTGCTGAAGCCGAGCGTATCGGGGTGCTTTAGCGCGGCGCCGAGCGCGCCCATGAGCGTGACTTCCAGACCATCGAGCACCCAGGTGACGCCCAACGCGAAAAGCACCAGCCAATGAAATCGGCCCCACGGCAACCGGTCGAGGCGAGCGGGGATATCCGTTTCAATCGTGCGTTCGGGCGCGGCGGCGGTTGACATGGACTGCCTCAGTGCAGTCAGCGTGCCAATCGTCATGCCGCTGGCTGACATGGGTTGACATTGCCGGCGCGGCCGCTCATCTTATTTCTAGGGGCTGCCTGGAAATTCCCCCTGCCCGCCTTCGACCAGCACAACCAAGCATACGGAGTCGCTCATGCCTCTTTCCCGTCGCCAGTTTCTTGAAGACTCAATGTTGGCCGCGGCCGCCGCCGCCACGGCGGCCGTCGTCAGCAAGCCTGCTTTCGCCGCAGAAACCACACCGAGCGCGGGCGAAAAACTGACAGTCGCCATCATCGGCTGCGGCATCCGCGGCAAGGCCCATGCCGGCGCGCTGGCGGCGTTTCCAGACGTTGATATCGCTTATGTGTGCGATCCGGACAGCCGCCGAACGGCCGAACTCTCCAAGCAAATCGTGGCGGCGGGACGGCCCGCGCCAAAACAAGTGCCCGACCTGCGGACCATCAACGACGACAAGTCGGTCGATGCCGTCTTTATCTGCACATGCAACCACTGGCACGCCCTGGCCGCGATCTGGGCCATGCAAGCCGGCAAGCACGCGTATGTCGAAAAGCCGGTCAGCCACAACATTCACGAAGGCCGCGTCATGGTCGAGGTCGCGCGTCAGACCGGCCGCATCTGTCAGACGGGCACGCAGAATCGCTCCCGCGGCGATATGGCCGAGGCCGTCGAATACATGCGGCAAGGCAAGCTCGGCCAGGTGACGCTCGCTCGTAGCATCGTTTATGGCCGCCGCGGCGCCATCGGCCCGCTCGGCAAATATGACGTGCCCGCGGAGGTCGATTACAACCTTTGGTGCGGGCCGTCGCCGCTGGCCCCGCTCACGCGGCCCAAGCTTCAATACGACTGGCACTGGGTTTGGAACACCGGCAACGGCGAACTGGGAAACAACAATGTTCACTCGATCGACCTTTGCCGCTGGGGTTTGGGAATCACGGGGCTGGGCAAGAGCATGATGAGCTACGGCGGACGCCTCGGCTACAGCGACGCCGGCCAAACGCCCAATAGCCAGGTGTGCATTTTTGATTTCGGCGACAAGACCCTCGTAACTGAAACCCGCGGGCTGAAGACCAATCCGTTTGATCCGGCCCTGAAGGACGGGACGATCTTCGTGGGCACGGAAGGCTATATCGCCTCCAACGCACACTTCGACCGCGACGGCAAGCTCATCCGCACCTTTACCGGCAAAGGCGTCAATCACTTCCGCAACTTTCTCGATTGCGTCAAAAGCGGCAAGCGCGAGGATCTCAAGGCCGAAATCCTTGAGGGACACCAATCGACCGCCCTCTGCCACGGCGGCAACATCTCCTATCAACTGGGGCAAAGCGCGTCGCCGGCGGAAATCCGTGCCGCCCTGGCCAAGCTGAAAGTTCATGACGACGTCATGGACACGCTCGATCGCACGCTTGGTTATCTCAACGACAACCAGGTCGATCTCGGCAAGACGCCCCTCATTCTCGGCGCGCATCTGCAAATCGACGGCGAACGCGAAGCCTTTGCCGGCAACGCGCAAGCCAACCAGATGCTGACCCGCGAATACCGGAAGCCGTTTGAAGTGCCTGACCGCGTTTAACCCAAACTGCGCCCCAACCGCCGGACCATTGGTGTTCTCCCTGGTTGAAAACAAGGCTCGTTCGACCACGGATGGCAAGGATGGGCGCGAAGCTATTATACCGCACGCGGCGGACAGGAATGAGACAATCGGTGCCAGCGGAGGATGGGCCTCCTGGCCCGTCACCAGCCAAGGTGACGGGCTAGGAAGCCCATCCTCCCCGAGCG
>DASVGM010000181.1:0-3043 GCA_036379555.1 Pirellulales bacterium
GACCGCCACGAAACAATTGACGGGTTCGCGCCAGCCGGGGCGCGGTTCGACTTCCGCTTTGCGGGCAATACACGCCGCGCAAACCGCGAGCGCCAGCAAGCCGGCCAGGTCGGCGGGCGTTTGGGTGGCGTGCGATTCGGCGGCTATCCAGTCGCGCAGAACCGCGGGCAAAACATCAGTTGGGAATTCGGGCAACTCGCATTCGTCGAAGGAAACAATTTCGCCCCACGGCTGAGCTGCCGTGCCGGCTCCCTCAACGCCCGCAATCGCCGCCGCGGGCCTCGATACTTTCGCGGTGCTTGCGCCCGCCGCGCCAAGGTTCTGCGTTTTTCGTTCGCGCCAGCCCGGCTCGATTACATCGCGCAGATGTTCGTGATTTCGCCCTTGGCAGCCGTTGTGATGACAACCCGCGGTCCATGCGCCGTTTGCGAATTTCAGGATATAGGCAGATCGGTTTGTGTGATCGGGGATCCAAGGGCAGACCGGAAATATCCAACGCCGGCCACCCTGCCAAGGCTCCGGTCCATCGACCTGCACGTGATGCTCCGCAATCCACCGCTCAACGTCGAATGCCTCGCCGTGCCCGTTGGTCTTGTACGCCGCGTTGTTTGCCGGCTTCGTCGCCGGCGCAGCGGCGGCCATCGCATCGAGTAGGTCCGTAGGAACAACCACCATATTGGCCGGCGCCTCGACGATCTTGGCCAGTCTGTGCGGACGATCGGCGGTGCTGTCACCCTTAGCAGCCAATGTCCCATACAGCTTCCAGATTCGCGCGGGGTTGTGGTTGCGGGTGTCAACCTTCACGCCGTCGGTGGAGAATCGCGCATGGAGCGCAGCCAGGCATCGCTCTACCAGCCCGCCGTCGTCTGTGGGCAGGTCGATGCGATACATGAGATGCACGCCATTGCCCGAATCGGCATAGATCGGGTCGGGCCAGCCGTCGGCGCCAAGGTGATCTCGAATAGTGAGGGCCAACGCCAACGCGCTCTGGTGTTCATCGTTGCTGGCCGAAATATCGGCTGGTCGCACCGGGTCTACATCCACCAGCAAAAACCGTCGAGCGATAATGTCGTGGTCACTGGTGGTTGGTTCTTTGGCGATAAGGCGAATGCGATTCGCCGCGCGGGCCAGCAGTGCAGGATTGACCTGGTTTGGGATGAAGTAGATTCCCTTGGCCGACGTGACGCTGGCGATGGCGTTGGCCAGCTTCTCTGCGTCATCAAAATAGCCGCTGACGGTGCCGGCGCGGTATCCGCCTTTCAGCTTCGCGTCGAGGGCACGTAGCTCCGTAACCTGACCTGGATCGAGAATCAGGCGCATGGCCTGCACGATTGCGGCGGGGTTGTGCGATGTCGCGCTGCGCCGTGATATGGTAGATTCCATTCTCTTCTCCTAAGCTCCCGCCGCGGCGGCGCGCGTTGGACGCGCCGCCGCGGCAAAACGGGGCCATCATGCCTCGGGCGCACCGTGCGCCCGAGGTGCAGCCTCACTCTCACGCATCGCCTGCCAGGCGTCCCTCGACGGCATCCCCGCCAGGCACCACGCGCGCAACTCATCGACCGGCCACAGCAGCCGGCGGCCCGCGCGGGACGGCAGCGGCAGCCGGCCCGATGAATGCAGCCCCCAGACGTGCCGCTCCGATACGCTCAACAGCCGCGCCACGCCGGCGGCATCGACGGCCAGCCGTGCCAGGTCGGGCAGCGGCTCGCCGATCGGCGGCGCCGTCGAGGGGGCTTGGTCGACGTCGGTATCGAGGGCGGCCTTAATCATTCGCCACCGCCTTTGAGCATCGCCGCGCATCAATGGCGTTTAGCTCATGGCGCACCATCGCCACGGCTTGCCGATCAAAGAGGCGCAATGTCCCGGCCCTTGCAGCCGGCTTGATGTGTGGGCGCGTAGCCAAGACGTGCAAGACGCGATGCAATGGCACGCCTAGCTCACGTGCGATTACGCCGGGCGTCGTGAGGGCCGGCGGTTCGGCAGTCGTCATGATGCTTGCTCCCTACTTGTGACGGCGGAAAAAAATCACGCTCTTACAAGTAGGCAAGCGCGCACGATGCCGCAGCCCGTGCGCGCGCGGAAAGCCCGGTTTTTACGGGCAAAATGAGCAAAAGAATTTTCGTGCGCGCGCATGCGCGCGCACGCCAGCTAGGGCTTTCGCCGGCGGCCGATCGGCTTGCCGTCCCGTTTGCGCGGGGCCTTGTCGTTCCGATCGTCGGCTTTTTGCTCGCCGATAAGCCGCTCAAGCTCAGCATCACGGTCGCCGATCGACTCGGCCAGTTCATCCGACAACGGCACGGCCTTGGGCGCCGGCGGACGGTCCTTTTCGCGCCGCTCTTTCACGGCGATGTACGCCGGCAGTTGCCGAACCTTCCCGGCGGAACACCCGATTGCAGCGGCAATAGCTCGGCAGCCGGATGCCGGGTTGTCCATCAAAAATTGTCGAGCGCGAATGTTCAGGTCATCGTCAGGCGGCAAGTGCCGCGGGGGCAGCGGTTCGCCAGTGTCGGCGGTGCCGTCGCCGGCTCTCAACAGCACGACATTATCGAGGTGCCGTATCGCATCGCCAATCTTGTCGGACAGCGCCGGCAGCCGTTCGCGCCAGCGTTGCAGTTCGTCGTTCAGCTTGTCGGCTTCGTCGCCGTGTTCGCAAATCCATCCGTCGTCGTCGGCACTATCGGTCTCGTACTCGTATTCAAAACTGTCCAACCGTTGAACAAAACCGCCGACGCAATTCATTTCGTCGAGGTCGTTTAACAATTCGACGAACCACGCTTCGACACTTTTGCCCGCCGGGGCAGGGCAGCCGCTCGCCGCGCCACGCGCGATCAAATCCCGCGCGGCTTTCCAATGCGTGAATACTTCAATGCACGCGCGGTGCCGTACTTCGCACTTCGATTCACTAGCGGACCATTCAAGCAACTGCCCTACGCTAAGAGCAGCATTCGCGGCAAAGCAAATGCGATCGGCCAGCTTTTGAAGCTCTGGCCGATCTTGGGCCGGCTCTTGAATGACGTACTCACCGCTCGACAACAGCGGCATA
>DASVGM010000182.1:0-6005 GCA_036379555.1 Pirellulales bacterium
CGAGAGTATCAGGGCCACGTCCTCTTGGCAGACGCGGCCCAGGTCGCCGTGCATTGCTTCGGTCGGGTGCAAGAAAATGCTGCGCGTGCCGGTCGAGGCCAACGTGGCCGAGATTTTATGTCCGATCAACCCGGCCTTGCCAATGCCCGTGACAATGACCGTGCCCCGGCAATCCAGCAGAAATGCGGCGGCCTGGCAAAATCGGGTGTCTAACCGTTTGGCGACCTTCTCCAATGCCTGCGCTTCGATACGGATGATTTCGCGCGCGTAGCTGAGCTGTTCAAACGGTGTCAGGCGTCGCAGCGCGACCGCTTCGCTCGTCATGGGGCTGTTCTCGATCGGTGACAAAGCACTTAGGGCCGGATTCTAGCTATCCTTGGCCAATGGGGCAATGTAAAACCGGCGACACCCGTCTGGTGCCTTGTCCAGACCTAATTCTCGGGTTCGACTCGACTGGAGGATGGGCCTCCTGGCCCGTCACGTTCGCTTGGTGACGGGCTAGGAAGCCCATCCTACATGACGACCGCCCCGCGGCAACCGATGATTTAGAGGCTATCCGAAAACTTGTCGTGGGGCGGGCCGCCGGCCCGTCTGGACGCGAAAGACGGCTCGGCGAGCCGCCCCACGATACGCCGCCACGGCGAAATTCGAGTTTTCGGATAGCCTCTTAGTCTGGACAAGGCACTGGGCGGGTTTTCGCAAACGGCGCCAGCGCCAAAACGCCGCCTTTCAACAGCCAGGCGAGCGTCCGTTCAAGGCACGAAAGATCCGTCAATACACCGGCGGCCAAAAGTTCGTCCAACGAGCGCGCGTCGCCGGCCATGAATTCCAGCAATTGACGGCATTCAGCCAGCGTGGCGAAAAGCGCGGGGGCGAAGTTCATCATCGGCGCCTCGTACATCTCCACCAGCCGGCGCTCGCCGCCGGCGCACCCCACAAATGTCGCCGCACCGTCGAACTGCGCCGTTGGGTAACCGGCAAACAAGGCGAAAGGGTCGGGCCGCAGCGGGTTTGACAGCGAACTCGATCGAGGGGCCTGCCACGCCGACTGAGGCACAAATTGGTCTGAGGGGCCGTCGCAGCGCGCTTCCGCCGCCACACCAGAGCGGCGAATGCCGGCCAACTCATGCCATAATTCTTGATACGCCCGAATGACATGCCTCCAGTCATATTGGTTCTGCACGCGCTGCCGGCCCGATCGCCCGAGTGACGTGCGCAAGGCGGAGTCAGCGGCCAATTGCACGAGGTAGGAGGCGCAGGCGTTGATGTCGATGGCCGTGCATAAGCTGACGCCGCCGATATAGCGGTCGTAATCATCTTCACCGCGCTCATAACGCCGGGCCAGTTCCGTGCCGGCGCCCGCGGCCGGCGTGACAACCGGCACGCGAAAGCCGTCAATGCCGTGCCGCACCGTGTCTTTGTAGCCGTTGAAGTCGCTGACCACGACAGGCAAGCCCGCCGCCATCGCCTCGACGGGCGTCAAACCAAAGGTCTCTTGGATGTTGTCGGCCAAGGAAATAAAGACGTCGGCCGCCGGCCAGATGCGCCGGCGAAACTCCGGGCGGTTGCCATCGATGAACAGCGTCTTCACACGCGGGCAAAGCTGACGGGCGCGGACCTTGAACTCCGCCTCAATTTCCGCGTTCGCGAACCAGCCCATCTGAATCAGGCAGAATGATTTTCGCGCGTGTGCGGCGGCCCGCTCGAGAGATAGGTACAGTTGCCAAGGGTGCGCTTTGGCATGGAACGCCAGCCGTCCGACGTAAAGCGCCACGAATTCTTCGGCATGGATTCCCAGCGTCCGCCGCACCGCCAGGCGCGTTCGCTCGCGGTGCGGGTCGTCGAAGGCCGCCGCGTCGACGCCCAGCGGAATGACCGGCAAGCGCACGCGCGGCGGCGCGCACGCGCCGAGCCGGCCGCGCAGGTAATCGGCCCAGCCGGCGAGAATTTGTTCGACGGTGGCCTTGACCGCTTGCGACGTGCAGACGATCGCGTCCCATTCGTGCAGCGGCTCGGTCAACAGGCCGCCCAAGGCGTCCATCACCGCCTGCGTACACGTCGTATGGGTCACGCCGCACAAACTATACGCGCGCTCGTCGTGCTGGCGGCGCCGCCAGGCAAGCTCGCCCAACACCGGATCGCCGCGAAACAGACAGCCGGGCGCGGCCGGAGAAGCCGGCTCATGCCGCGGCAGCCAAACCGCCGCGCGGTCTTCGCGCAGCTTGCGGCAGGCGGCGGCGAAGGGATCGAAGTCGGCCTCGGCCTTCGCCAGGCAATAAAAGCGATCGACCTCGCCATGCCGGAAAAACGCCTGCAAAAAGGCTTCGTTGGCCACCTCGCGGCCCATCAAGGGTTTGCCGGCGGTGGAATATCCGCTCGGATAGTAGTCGATGGCCGCGTTCGCCAGGCTCATGGGCAGTCTCTCGTGCCGTTTGTTCTGAAGCGCCGAAGAAGTTGAAAGAGTATCTTAACCTGGATACAGTGAACCAGCGCCGGGCATTTTGCCTTTTAGAGGCTATCCGAAAACTCGGATTTCACCGTCGTAGCGGATCGTGGGGCGGCTCGCCGAGCCGTCTTTCGCTTCCAGACGGGCCGGCGGCCCGCCCCACGGCGAGTTTTTGGATAGCTTCTCACTGATCCCTTTCCACGCCCCTCCCTTTTCCAGCCATGAACCGCATTCAGTTCTTAAATCGGCTCATTGAATGCCATCAGTACCGCACGTACCTTGAAATCGGCGTGGCCGGTGGCGAATGCTTCGCGGCCGTGCGGGCCGCCGTCAAGGTCGGCGTCGATCCGGATGCGAGCGTCAAAGAGTTGAACGTGCCGGGCGGCCTGTTGTTTTGCACCACCTCCGACGCCTTCTTCGCCTCGCTCAATGGCCGCAATTTTTTTGACCTGGTGTTTATCGACGGTCTGCATCACCACGAGCAGGTGCATCGCGACGTGAATTTCGCCCTCGACAATTTAAGCGTCGGCGGCAGCGTGGTGCTGCACGATTGCAATCCATGCAGCGAAGCCATGCAGCGCGTGCCCCGCATTCAAGCCGAATGGACGGGCGATTGTTGGAAGGCCGTCGCGCGGCTGAGAATGTCGCGGCCCGATCTCAATGTCTCGGTGCTCGACACCGATTATGGCTTGGGCGTGGTGCGCCGCGGCCGGAGCGAACCGCTGCAGCACGCCAAACCGTGGGACGAGCTTACCTGGGACGACCTCGACGCGCATCGCGCGGAGCTTTTGGGCCTCACGCCGCTCAGCGAGATCGACCGTTATCTGCGCCGCGGGCCATGAGCGAACATTGGATTGTCCAACGTGCCTGGGTAATAAAATCCCTACAATCGCGCGCTCCGGCGCTGGCATTGTGGGCCGCGACAAGGTATAGGGTAATGAGGCAGTTTTTCTACCACCGTTAGGGCCAATCATGGCAATCGCGAATCTCCGGTTCTGTCTGTTTTTACGCTTGGCGGGTTGCCGGCTGCCGTTGCTAGTGGCTGCCGTTGTGCTCGTGGCAACGCCGAGCCGCGCGCCGGCCCAGCCCAAACCTGCCCAGCCTAAACCTGCCCAGCCTAAACCGGCCCAGCCTAAACCGGCCCAGCCCCTCACGGCGGCCGATAACCTCAACGGCTGGTTGCGAATCTTGGAAACCGCCGTGCCCGGCGAAGGCGCCAAGTTTTCGCCGCAAACGAACGTGGCCCTCGCTAAAGCCGCCGACGCCGTCGATCAATGGGGCGCGCAAATCGCTCTCTTTCGTGAGGCGAAAAACAGCGACCAATTTCTCGACGGCCTCGCGCTTTTGTTCGCCGCCAAAAACCGTGTCGATCACCTGCTCGATGCCACGCTCGACGTGCGGCGGCAGTTCGCCTCGCTCGACGACACGCCTCAACGCCACGCCGCCATTTGCGCCTATCTGGCGGCCACGAGTCGATTGATCGACCTTTCGGGCCGCCTGCGATACGTGCAGGTCGATGCGGTGAACATGGCCGGCCCCAGGTTGATCGCCCAGCCCAACGACCGCCAGCGCTTGCTCGAACGCTTCGCCTTGGAAAAAAGTTCCGTCGGCGCTTTCTTCGCCGCCCGAGTGTGGATCGCCCCCAATGAAAAAGGCGAGTTGCCGGCGACCGATCAAGCCACGCGGCAGGCGGTGCTGGCGCTGGCCACGCAGGCCGGCGAGCCGTTTCTTTTGGAGTTTCTCTCCAAAGCGCTACTCGCCACCGGCGCGTCGCCCGCTTGGAAGATCGACCTGGCGGAAGCCATCCGCCGCATCGGCCTGCCACAAGATCCGTGGACCGAACCGATCGAAGAGCTGCCGCCGCCGCCCATCACCGCGGCCAAAATGATTGAGACGCTGACCGCCATTGAGGCTTCGGCCTTGTCGGGCGATTTGGCCCGCCGCCACGCCGAACTGTTGAAGTGGCTGGAGATTCGCCGCGACGAAGGGCTGGCCGAAGAGACAATTCGCATTGGCTCCTTCGAGGTGCGGCCGGGCGATTTCATGCTGATGCGAAACCCATCGCCGTACAACCAGTTTACTGATCTTTCGCCGGGCCTGTTCACGCATGTGGGCGTGGTGACGCGGGCACGCGGCAGCGACGGCATTGAGCGGATGGTGCTGGTTGATTTGCCGGAGCGCGGCAGCTTCATCCCGGCGGCCGACGTGGAGGCATACGTCGAGCGCAGCCTGCACTATTGCTTTTTGCGGCATCCCGATCCACAGGTGGCCGCCGCGCTGGCCAAGGCCGCGCACGACGTGATCGGCAACGAATCGGTTTTTGATCTGAATTTTCGTCTGCAAGGAATTCAGGGGCTGAAAGGCCAGCCGCTGGCGGGCAAAAAGGTGGAGACCTATTGCGCCGGGCTATTGCTGTTGTGCTCGTTTCAAACGACGGCGCCGCGCGAGGAGTTCTTTCCGGTGCCCGAACATCCACGCGGCGGCAACACCCTGGTCAACCTGGCCAAGCTGGGCCTTTCGATGGATGATGATTTCATCTCTCCCACCGGGGCGATGTTCTCGCAAAAGCTGGTGCTGGTGGGCCGCCGCGAGCCGATGTACGACCCGCGGCGCGAGGTTGAAGAAGGCGTGTTCGACCATTTCGCCTGGTTGCTGGCCAACCGCACTTTGGTTCCCGCGCCCGACTTCATGCAGGGCTTGCGGTTGAAGTTGGCTGAAGCGGCCAAGACCAACGCGGTTTTGGCCGAGGCTTTGGCCAAAGCGGCGCGCGTGAATGCCAAGACCGACTTGGTGTCGGCGGCCAAAGCCGCGGCGGTGGTGGAAACGCTCGATCAATTCGCCTACGGCGCCAGCGGAGAGTTTCTGGACGCGTGGGAATGCCTGCTCGATTTGCCGTCTCAGGCGTTGGCCGCCGAGGGCGAAACCGCCGAGTTCGTGGCCCTGGCGGCCAAATATCAAGGCCGGCACGCCGGCCTGTTCCAGGCGGTGCGGGCACGGCAAATTCCGCTCCGAAGGCTACGCAGCGACCTGGTTAAGTATTATACTGAGGCCGGCAAACGGCAGTTGGAGCAGCGGTTTTTCGCTCCGGCGCCGGGCGGCAAGCCAAAGCGAGGGGGATGAGCGCGGCTTGTGTTGCCAACACATCCAGTATTACCCTGTTCGAGGAATTGAGTCGGAAGAGGCACCAAAATGAAACGATCATTAACCGGAATGTTGATCGTCGTAGCGACGATCGTGTTTGTCACGGCCGCTGTCACGGTCACGGTGGCGGCGCAAAAGCGAGGAGGTCGCAACGGCAAGTCCGCCTCGGCCAATGGTAAAGACGACGGCCAAATGGAGTTGGCGCCCGATCCTAAGTTGCAGAAGCTGCAGCGCACGTTTGTGATTGACGCGGCCACCCTGGCCAAAGAGTACGAACGAAAGAAGGATCTCGAAGGCGCTCGCGCCTGTTACGAGCAGATTTTGCGGGTCGTGCCGAACCATCCAGAAGCGAAGAAGGCTTTGGAGGGCATCCACACCGCCGAAATGACCAAAGAGTCGAAATCGCTCATCGTGAAGG
>DASVGM010000183.1:0-2534 GCA_036379555.1 Pirellulales bacterium
GCCGGTGTACGCAAGTTGGCGGGCGGCGGCGGAATGGGTTCGGCGGCGGGCAACCGCGAACCGCCGCCCAACGCCGACATTTCCTCAAGCGTCTCGACCTGCATCAAGTACGACAGGTCGGCCACGGCGGCCCACTGCTGGTTCAAGGCCGCGATGTACTGCACCACGGCCGTGCCAATGTTTTGCTGGGCCACGATGATGCCTTCAAAACCCATCAGGTCGGGATCAACCTGGTGTTGCTCATACACACCGTGGAAGGCGCGCGCGTAGTCGGGCAAAATGTGGTTCAGCAACTGCTGCACCTGGTAGCGATTGGTTTCGTACTGGCTGAAGGTGTTGGCCAGCCGCTCGGTCAGTTCGATCTGGGCCCGCGCCAGTTGCTGCGTCGCCTGGCCCAGGTCGCCCTGGGCGCTCATGATGTTGCCGCGATTGCGATTCCAAATCGGCAGCGGCACGCCTATTTGCGTGTTGTAGCTTGTGGAACGCACGCCCGGCGTGGTGTAGTCTTTCTGGAAAGCTCCGTAGACATACAGGTCGGGAATCGGCCTCACTTTTTCGAGCTTCAGCGCCACCTGGGCGCGGCTTCTCATGTTGCGGCCGATGATAATGTCGGGATGAACCGCCAGCATGCGCGCGAAGGCCGCCTCGTAGCGCACCACCGGCACGGGCATATCGGCGCGTCCTCGCACCGGGGTGATGGGCATCAGCGGCAGGCCAAGCCGCGCGGCCAGCGTCTTCCAAGCGGCGACGTAGTTGTTTTGAGCCGTCACGAGCTGCACTTTGGCC
Organism: Pirellulales bacterium; assembly: GCA_036379555.1. Lineage (GTDB taxonomy): Bacteria > Planctomycetota > Planctomycetia > Pirellulales > JAICIG01 > DASSFG01. The sequence goes on from DASVGM010000183.1 coordinate 787, forward strand.
AGTTCGGCCAGCCCGCGTAATTGCCCCGTCTCAAAACCCGCCGCCTGGCCGGCCTTGAGCCGTGCCCGCTGCAAACGAAACACCTCGTCCATGAAGACCACCAAGGCATTGCTGACCACCAGGTTTTCTTGCGCCACCAGCAAAGAAAAGTAGGCGGCCTTCACCTGCGCCAACACTTCAAACCGCGTGCGGCGCACTTGCAGTTGGGCGTTCATGGCATCGATGTTGGCCGCGGTGCGCGCCAACCCCAACTTGTTAGCCGTCACCACCTGTTGAGAGAGGTAAATGCCTTGATAATTGCGTGTCCCCGATGACCCAACCGTGTCCGACTCATAGCCAACCATTGGATTCGGGTGAGTGCCGGCCTGAACGGCATCGCCCAAAATGGAAGTGACGTTCGCTCGGGCGGCGATCAACGTGGGGTTGTACCGCACGGCCAGGTCTTGCAACTGGCCCAGTGAGATTTCCGGCCGCTCGGCCGTCGGCTTGGGCAACGCCAATGGCCAAACTTCAGGCAAGTTGGGAAACAACAGGTCAATAACACTGTTCCGCAATCCCGGCGCGCTTTCGGACGGCGGCAAATGAATGTGCGGCGCCTGGGCACCTGGCAAACTGGGCGGAATTTGAAGACGGCGCCCCAGGGAGGGAACCGGGATATTGCCCGCCACATTCGGCGACCCCGGCGGTTTCTCGTTGGGCCGCAGCAGCGGCGACACCGGTTCGTTCGCGCGCGTCGTGGTGGATTGGTTGTCATCCAACAAAGGTATTCGCGGACCTGACTGGTGCGCGGCGGTTCTCGTTGATGGAGCGGCAGACGCGGAACTGCCATTCCGAGATGGGATCCCATGGCCGGCGCCGGGCGATGCTGGCACACCTGTGGGGCGGCTCGCCGGGTGGTGTTTTGCTTGAGACAGCCCGGCGGGCCGCTCCACGGCGGGGTTTTTAGCCAACGCTTGGTCGTTGGCGGGAGCTGCGTTGGGTGTGTCGGCCGAATCAAGCTTTGTATGAGCCGCATGCCACGGCGAGCGGCAGCCACAACACTGTAAGGCCAGGGCGCAGTACATCACCCCCCGCGCGCCGCCAAGAAGAATGGCGCGCGGTCTCGACCATCGTCGGCGACCAGAAGAAGGGGCTGACAAAACGAACACTCGCAAAAAAGGAACTGCGCAGCGTCGTCTTTATCGGTTAGGTCGAGTTTGCCTATGAAATCAATTTAGCAAATTAGGTGACTTTGCCGGCCAAGCCGTGAATCTCTCAAGTTTGGCCACTTGCGAAGCGGGGCTAGCGTTTGATCTGCACCAGCGACCCGCTGGAGCGCTCCGTCTTGGGAGTCAGAATCTGAAACACGTCTTTGATGTCGCGATCGGCCAAGCGAATGCAGCCTCGCGAATCGGCGCGGCCGATGCTTTGGGGATCGTTCGTGCCGTGAATCCAGATGCGGTTGCCCAAATCGATGGCATACTCGCCCAGCGGGTTTTGCGGGTCGTCCTTGTCGACGACGCCCGGTTGCCCGTAGTACGTCGGATTCTCAACCTTCCGCAACACCGTAAAGATGCCTTCCGGCGTTTCCTGATCTTGGCCAATGCCGATGTGAAACCGCCCCGCGTAGAGATTGTTCAGGTACAGGGCCAGCTCAAAGCGTGTGAGGTTGACGTAAGCGTTGAACGGCCCTTTGAGCACCTTGAGTTGATCGCCCGGCCGCACCACACGCGGGTCGCGAATGCCGTTGATGTTGGCCAACAATTCCC
>DASVGM010000184.1:0-17942 GCA_036379555.1 Pirellulales bacterium
CACGGCCAAGAACACCGCCGCAGCCGCCGAGACCAAGCTCAAGGCCGCGCAGCAGGTTGCGGCTCAGGCGCAAACGGCTTTCGACAAAGACAAAGAGAATCAGCCGCTGGCCGCCGCACTCGAAACCGCCAAGAAAAGCGCCGCCGCCGCGCTTGACGAGCAAAACAAAGCCGCCGCCGCGTTGGCCGGCGCCGAAAAGACCTTTGCCGACACGTCGACCAAGATGAAAGAAACGGCCCAAGCCAAAGTTGAGGCCGAGCAGGCGGCCGACGCGGCCGACGCCAAAGTAAAATCAGCCGAGCAGGCGCGTCAGACCGCGACGCAGGCCGCCAACGCCGCGCGCAACAAGGCCAATCCACGCAACATCAACGTGGGCTATCCTTCCACGCCGGTGACCATCAAAATCACTCCGGCGCCGGTGACCATCGCCATCGGCACCGCGCCGCCAATCAAGCAAGGCGGCAAGCTGGAAGTACTCATCACCATCAATCGGTTGTATGCTTTCACCGAACAGGTGCAGTTCAACGCGCAGGCGCCGGGCGGCGTCGGCGGGCTAAACATTCCACAATTGACGATCGCCCCGAACCAGAACCAGGGCAACCTGATCGTCAGCGCCGCCGCCACTGCCACGCCCGGCCGCCATGAATTGACATTGCGCGCCGATTTGCGCTTCAACAATCAGAACGTGCAAGTGACCGAGACGTGGCCCTTGACCGTGGAACTGGTCGAGGCGGCGAAGAAATAAGCCCGCCCCTACGTTTCGTAACCCAGGCCGGGGCCGTCGAGCGCGGCGGTGCCAAGCGTGCCGTCGTGCAGGTTGAACATGCCGGGATAGCGCTCGCGCCAGCCGCGATTTCCGTTGGGACAATATTGCCGCGCGTTGCCTTCAATGGCCGCCACCGTGGGAATGCGCGCCGATAAGCTCGCCGAATGTAAAAACGACGCGCCGGGACAGGTCAAATCTTGCACGCAAAGAAACATGCCGTATTTCTGCGCGGCGGCGCCCATCAACAGGGCCTCCGTCTGGCCTTTGCAGGCTTTCAACGCCACGCCCGAATAACCCATCTCGCGCGACAGCAACAGGCTTTCAAAATCGATCAGCGATTCATCAATGACCACCGGCTTGATTTGCGCTGCGGCGTGCATGCGATGCTGCGGATGCGATTTCAAATCGCGGTGCGTCGGTTGTTCGATGTATTGCACGCGATCGAGCGCCGCCGGTCCACGCGCGGCCAATTGCCGGAGAAACTCCAGCACGTAACCAACGTCGGCGCAGCGCTCATTGAAATCGAGCGAGTAATGCCACGCGCGGCAGCCACGCTCCGCCTGGGCCGCCACCGCCGCGCTTTCCACGCCCAGCACGCGCTCGACGTCCCAGTGCGAATCGTCGCCGTTGAGCTTGATTTTCAGATGGGTGAGACCGTCGGCCTTGATCCACTCGCCCAGTGTTTCGGGCAAGCCGTCGCCGATGCGCTCCGACACATCCGCGGCGGTCAGCGGATCGAGGGCGCCGACCAGGTGATAAAGCGGCATGCGCGGCTTCGGTTTGCGCAGTGTGTAGCGGTCGAGATACTCGCCGCGAAAACCGTCGCCCAGCCAGGCCGACAGGTCGCGGCTGACGAAATCAGGCCCCAGCACGTTGTAGGAGTTCAGGCCCAACGCCTTCCCGTAGGCGTCGTAAATGGCCGCTTCAACGGGACTGGCGGCCACCAACCGCGCCAGCGGCGGCATCGGCTCGTCAATGCCCACCCTTGAGACAACCTCCGCCGCCGTGGCCGTCTGGCCGACACTAAGATCGGTGGTGATATCGAGCGGATGGCCGCACCCGCGATAGTCGCCGGCCTGCTCCACTAATCGCCGGCAGAGGTCGATCATGGCCGCCAGCGTCTTCACGGTCGGCACGTCGCGAGACTGCCAGGCCCAAATATTGCTCATCGGCATCGAGCCGAGCCCGCGGCCGCGGCGGCCGTCGCGAGTTTCCACCTCGGCGTGGACGTGCATCAAAATCGCGTCCGTCACCACGCGGCCGCCAAACTTGATCGGCGCGCGATAAGCGATGCGCTCTTCTTCGAGCGTCAGGTCACGCAGGAAAACGTCGGTCGCTTTCGGCACTATACCAGCCCCTTGCGAACCGCCCACACGGCCGCCTGCGTGCGATCGGTGACGCCGATTTTACGCAGCACGTGCTGCACGTGCTCTTTGACCGTTTCATAACTGATGCCCAACGCCTGGGCGATTTCCTTGTTCGTCAGACCCTGCGCGAGGTGCCGCAGCACTTCGTTTTCGCGTTGCGTGAGGGGAACTTCCACGTCGCCCGTCACCCGCGGCGTGGCCAACGCTCCGGTCACGCGGCGCAACTCTTCACGAGTCCAGGTGTCCGTCCCCTTAGACGCGCTGCGGATGGCGGCCAGGATTTCGTCGCGGCCCAAACCTTTCATCAGGTAGCCGCTGGCGCCCAGGGCCACCGCGCGAGCCACGTAGGTGGGATTGTCAAACGTGGAAAGCATCAGCACCGGCATGTCGGCGCGGTCGAGCTTGATGCGCCCCAGCGCGTTTAGCCCGTCGCTATCGGTCATGCGGATGTCCAAAAGCACCACGTCGGGCTTGTGTTTGTTCGTCAGCTTGACGGCCTCGTCGCCGGTTTTAGCCTCGGCAACGATCTCGATGTCAGTGCCCTCCACCAGTGTGCGTAAACCAGACCGCACAACCTCATGGTCGTCGGCAATCAAAATACGAATTCCCATAATCTCTCCAATCAGGCACTGCGAAGGTGCGTGTTCCGTTGACTCGTGTAATTCATACAGCCGGTAGGCATGCGGCCCGGCTGACATTGGCGGAAGTAAGTTTGGTAGGTTATTGTCTCACAATCCCAAAGATATGTGAGAATAACCTCCCTGCGACCCGGCGTTGATACCCCCACCGAATATTTTACATTACCTAAAAGCGGGAAGTAACGCCCTCAAATCCGGCATTACCCCCACTTATGTTAGAGCATGCCTTGCCATTACTTGCAACCAATAGGTTGGTCAGTCAGCGCCCGACGGGGGCATGCCCTCGTTGTTCTACACATCTCTCGCGTCAGCCGCGCAGCGGCGAAAGAGTTTAGCCGTGGGCGTAAGCCCACGGAATCCATGAGGTAGATGAGGCAAGCCGCGTAGCGGCGAAAGAGGTGGCGCACCACGCGCTCTTTCGCCGCTGCGCGGCTGGACGAGTCGTTCGCGTTCGTTGTCCGTGGGCTTGCGCCCACGGCTAAATTCTATCGTTCCTACGGGACTAAAAACGGCGTCGGGCTTGTGTCGAACAACGCGGGGCAGGCCCTCGTTGCTCCACACATCTCTCCAGCGGCCCACCCCTTAGCCTGTCTTATTTTGGTCCACCGCAAAAGCTACTCCGCAGTGGCGCGTTCCAGATCGAGCGAGACGAATCTCAATAGCTCGTCGTCGCTCAATTCCGTCAAGGCGGTTTCACCGCCTTCTTCGAGCACCTGATCGGCAAGCTGCTGCTTGTCGCGCAGCATGGTGTCGATGCGCTCTTCCACCGTGCCGCGGCACACAAATTTGTGAACCAGCACGTTCTTTTTTTGCCCGATACGAAAGGCGCGGTCGGTGGCCTGGTTTTCCACCGCCGGGTTCCACCAACGGTCAAAATGTACCACGTGCGAAGCCGCCGTCAGATTCAGCCCCGTGCCCCCCGCCTTGACTGAAATCACAAAAAACGGCGGGCCGTCGTCCGCTTGAAACGTCCGCACCAACTCCTGGCGTTTGCCCACCGGCACGCCTCCATGAAGAACCAGGCCGGAGCGGCCGAAAACGTCGGCCAAATAGGCGGCTAACGGCGCGGTGATCGACTGAAATTGCGTGAAGACCAGCACGCGCTCCTGACGCTCGCGAACGGTCGCGCAAATCTGCGCCAGCCGTTCAAACTTGGCGCTATCGGCGGGCCGAAATTCGCTTTCGCCTAAGTATTGCGAGGGGTGATTGCATATTTGCTTGAGCTGCATCAAGGTGGAAAGCACCAAGCCGCGCCGGGCCATGCCATCGGCCGATTCCAATCGCTTCGCCAACTCGCTCACGGTTCGCTCATAAAGTACCGTTTGCTTTTTGGCCAGCCCGCACTCCGCCCGCATTTCGGTTTTATCGGGCAAGTCGGGTACGATGGCGGGGTCGGTCTTCATGCGGCGCAAAATGTATGGCCGCACCAAGCGCCGCAGGCCCGCGAAAGCCTGGCTGTCTTGTCGCTTGTTGAGGCGCTTGACGAACTGCTTGAACTGCGACGCCGACCCAAGCAGGCCGGGCGAGCAAAAATCGAAGATCGACCACAAATCGCCCAAGTGATTTTCGACCGGCGTGCCTGTGAGCACAATGCGGCCGGACGAGTGCAGTTGCTTGACCGCGCGCGTCTGCGCCGACGAGGCGTTTTTGATGGCCTGCGCCTCGTCGAGCACGACAAGCCGCCACTTCGGCTGACGCAACCATTCCAGCCGTGTCGCTAAACCATAAGTGGTGACCACCACGTCGTACTCCGCCAATTCAGCAGCGGGGGCTTTCGCCACGCGCGCCAGAGTGTCGGCGTCGCATTCGGAACGATGCGCGTAGAACGACCGCAACGTCGGCGCGAAGCGTTCCAACTCTTGTTTCCAATTGCCAACCAGCGAAGCGGGCACCACCAGCAGGCTCGGCCCGGCGGCGTCGCCGCTGGCACTGCTGGACGCCCTTTCCCGCTTTCGTTGCAACAGCAGATCGATGACCTGCACGGTTTTGCCCAGCCCCATATCGTCGGCCAGACACGCCCCCAGCCCCAGGCGGCTCATGAACCAGAGCCAGCGAACACCCTCGGCCTGATACGGCCGCAAGTTGGCCCGCAAGTCGCGGCCGGGCTGGCAATCTTCCACGCGGCTGGGGTCGCGCAGCGTGGTCAACACTTCGCGCAACCAATCGCCGGCGGCGACGCGGCTCCAATCGGCCGTGGCCAACTCTTGCTTGTCGTCGGCATCGAACGAGGCGCCGGCCAGTAAGCGCATGCCACGTAAAAAGTCGATGCCGTCGGCGTACTGTCCCTCCAACTCGTGCCAATGGTCGAGCGCTTCACGAAGCTTCTTTTGATCGACTTCGACCCATTTGCCGCGGAGCAAAATCATGCCTTCCGTGGCCGCCAAAAGCTGGCGACGTTCTTCTTCGCTGAGCGCTTCGCCGTCGAGGGCCAACTCCGCCGAAAAATCGAGCAAGCTGTCCATGTCGAGCCGGTTGGCGGCGTTCTGGCCGATGCGCACACGCACCTCCGGCCGCGGCGGTTGCCGCGCGTTCCACCAGTCGGGCACGCGCACCACCAGGCCGCTGTCTTCCATACGCGGCACGTCGCTTAAGAAACGATGCGCTTGTTTGATCGACCAGGCTTGCGGCTGAAACAAAGCCCGGCTGTCGAGCAGTTCGCGCACCAGCTCACTCGACTGCGCCGCCTGCCGCACCGGCTCCAACAGCGCGGCCAGACGCTTTTGATTCTTTTCGCCCGCGTATTGCTTGAGAGCGTCGGCCAACGGCAAATGCTTGAGCTTCGCTCCCGCCGATACGCGGTGCGCGTAGGTGGCCAAAAAGGCGAAGGGGCGGGCCACATCGCGTTTGTTCTCCGCCAGATGAAACGTCACGCGCCCGAGCGACTGCCAAACCGGGTTGACCGAGCGCAAAAAGGCCTGCGGCCCTCCTGCAAATTCCCTTGCCCGTTCCAACGCCAATTCGGCCAGTTCGCGCCATAGCCTGCGCGGCACGTCGAGCGCGAGGTATTCCAATCCGCGCATGGGCGGAGCGGAGGCGGCCCATTGGTCGAGTTGCTCGTCGTCGGGCGGAGCGAGGGCGGCATCGTCCAGCGCCGCGGCCGCGCGTGTCCAGGCGTCAGCGCTGAGGGCGCAAAGGGCATGAAAAACTTTGGCCGCGAAATCGCGCCAAAAGACGAGCGATGGCGGGAGTTGTTCCGCCAGCGCTCGCGACGCCAGATAAAACAAGCCTTCAGCGGACGACGTGCCGAAGGCCTGGCGAATTCCGTCGGCCAGTGCAGAGGCGATTTTCTGCTCGACTTCCTCGTCGGCTTCGGCCAACAGGCGTCCGGCCGGGGTGATGGCAATCCGTAGGGTCATAGCAGCGGGTCCGACGAGTGACGTTCGAGCGGAGATTCAACGATCAAGTACAAATTGAATCGCCGCATTGTACAAACCGCGCGGGCAATTCACCATTGCTAACCCGCATGGCGGTAACGCGCACAAGTGTGTGTAGCGGAATCCGCTCGCCACGGATGAAACACAGGTCAAACACGGATGAAGGGAAAGCAGGTGAACGAAAAGCCAAATCACCGCAGGCTGTAGGTTTTCCCTGCCATCATCCGTGTCGTAGCTATCCTCGCGCGCGGCGTATTTTCGCGGCGCGAACCACAGTTTCGGTAGCGGATTCGTCGAGGACCGAACGCGGCTCGGCGAGCGTGATGCCGATCGCAACGCTGGCGGCCGCGGCATGAATGCCCAAGCTCTCGTCTTGAATCGCCCGCGGCGCCGGCTGACCGGTTATCTCACGCGAGGCGATTGGAACGCCCGCCCGCAGGGCTTCTGCCTCTTGCTCGGCCATCGTTTGGTCGACCGCGGCTTCGTCGAGCGCTGGCTGCCGCGCGCTTTCTCGCCACGCCACTTCGTCTCGCCGCGCCGCCGGGGTGATTTCGGTAGCGTCGTCGCTGGACGAGTTTTGCTTGACCGACTGAGCGACCGGCGGCGACGCCTCCACGAACTTTGCTTTGTCGGCCTTATCAGCCTCGTCGGAGGTTTTTGCCTTCACGTCGTTCTCCGCCAGCAAGTCGCCGCCCGAGAAGCCGTCATTCGACAAGCCGCCAGCCAACAAGCCTTCAGCGAGCGGGTGCTCAATCGCTTGGCTGAACTTGGGTTGCACCGGAGATGGCCGGGCCGCGGCGGCGATGTCTCGCCCCATCGTCGGCGCGGCGCCGTGGGCCAAACTCGTATTGGCGCCGATCTCAAAATTGCGGACGCCACGAGGCGACCGCGCCACTTGATAGATATTCATCGGCAGGTCGGTTTCGTTGGCGAAGGGTATTGGATTGAGCGTGCGGTCGTTCGGTATCCAAGACGGAACATTGAAGGCCACATTATCACCAGCCGGCGGCAGATTAGTTGGATTGGGGTTGCCGGCAATGAGCACCGGTTGCGCGGGATTGCTGCCGATGATCGAGCCGGGAACCAACTCCACACCGTTTTGTTCCACGCCGCCCGCGGAGAACGCCGCCAAGGGGAGTCGCTGCTCCAGCACCTCAAACCGCATGGGGTGCGAAAAGCCGCGATGATGGCCGCGATGATGAGAGCGTGTCTGGTCTGCTCCGGTTTTACTATGGCGGATACTCGCAAGCTGCCACATGATCTTCCTTTCGATATAATCTTGGCGAGTATTGCAGCTACGATTTTTGTGCCAACGCAGCGAAAAATGGCGCCCAACACCCGTTTCCTTTTTGAGAAAAACGTCGGATCCATATCGACGGAAGCCATTCTGGCGGCGCGGCCGCCTAAGAACAGTGTCGATCCGCGGCGGCCCTACGCCTTTTTCATGGAGAGAGAGTGTGCGGCGGGCGGCGCCGTGGTCGATGTGGCCACACTCTTTCTGACGAATCGCGAATGCCCCTGGCGTTGTCTGATGTGCGATTTGTGGCAGAACACGACCGACGATACCGTGCCGCCCGGCGCCATTGTCGCGCAGATGGACTACGCGTTGTCTCGCCTGCCGGCCGCCCAACACATCAAGCTCTACAACAGCGGCAATTTTTTCGATCCGCGGGCCGTGCCGCCCGACGAACATCGAGCGATCGCCCGGCGCGTCGAGCGTTTTGAACGGGTGATCGTCGAAAACCATCCGCGGCTGTGCGGCGACGCCTGCCTGCGTTTTCACGATCTCTGCGGCCGGCGCCTCGAAATCGCTCTGGGGCTGGAAACCATTCATCCCCAAGTGCTGCCGTTGCTGAACAAGGGCATGACGCTGGACGATTTCGCTCGTGCCGTCGAGTTTTTGCTGGTCGGCGGCCTCTCGGTACGGGCATTCCTTTTGTTGCGGCCGCCGCTGTTGAGTGAAGCGGAGGGCGTGGAGTGGGCGCTGAAGTCGCTGGAGTATGCCTTTTCGCTCGGCGTGGGCCGCTGCGCGGTGATTCCCACTCGTGGCGGCAACGGCATACTCTCGCGCCTGGCCGAGCAAGGCCTGTTCGCCGAGCCGAACATTCGTTCGTTGGAGCAGGTATTGGAATACGGCATCTCGCTGAACCACGGCCTTGTGATGGCCGATCTTTGGGACATCGAGCGTTTTTTTGATTGCCGCGAGTGCGGCCCGCGTCGCGCCGCCCGACTGATGGAAATGAATTTACGGCAAGTCGTTTTACCTGACGTGATATGCGGTCATTGCCGGAGTTGATCGGGATCAAAACAGGCAGGCGGCTATTTGCGCCGCTTTTGTCGCGGCGGAGGCGGCGCCTCGTCCAATTCGGCGAACAAATCTTTCAGCGGCAGCGAAAAGCCCGGCAGCACTCGTCCGCCAGTCAAGGTTTCATCCTCGCCGAGCGTCTTCGCCGACTTTTTTCCGGCATAGACATCTACCACGCGCCGCCGCGGATCAACAAACCAAACGAGCCGCACGCCCGCGTCAAAATAATCATCGAGCTTTTGCGACATTTCCTGAGCCGTGTTCCCCTCGCTCAACACCTCGACCGCTAAGTCGGGCACGAGATCGGGCAACTTTCGCGAGCCCCGGCGCTTCGCATATCGCTCCCAAGAGACGAAGGCCACGTCTGGAATGCGGACCAACCCCGGAAAGAGCCGCATCATGCCATCAGAACCCGATACTTTGCCAAGCTTGCGAGGTTTGACAAAGTTGCGGATTAGAGCTGCCAACTCAAGGGCTAAACAAGACTCTTCGTAACCCACGGTTTTCTCCACGAGCACGCCCTCGACGAGCTCGCACAGCCGGTCTTCGCGCTCTTCGATTTCGATCACGTCGCATTCGGTCGCTGTGCCTGGGGCGGGTACGTTGCGAATGCGCCATGCCGGGATTGGCCCGAAAAGCTTGGTGAGATCGCTCACGGTTAAGAGGGTGGTTGTATCTTCGACGCTGGCCATGGTCATTCCTGTATCGGTATACCTCTTATTCTGTCAGGTTCGTCGCCGAGCGACAATGTTAACTTGGCCGCGTATCCACCCGCCGCATCGAGTTGAATTCTTAGGCTGTCGGCGGAGGTGACCTCTTGAACCCGCTCGACGAGCCGAAACGGCGACGTGCCCTCAAGATCGTCGGCGAAGATTTCGGCCCGATAGCGGGAAGCCGCCAGGAACCGTAGCGGCAGGTCGAGTTCGCGCGCCTGGGCGCCGTTCATGGCTCCGAGATACCAGTTGGAGCCGCTACGCCGCGCGACGACGACATACTCTCCAGGTTCGCCGGCCAGGCAACGGGTGTCGTCCCAGGAGACCGGGCATTTCACCAGAAACGGCAACGCGGGATGGCCGCGATAAGCCGAGGGGTAATCGGCCAGCATCGGCAGATGATTCTGATAGACGACATACGAGGCGAGCGCATGGCAGGGTGTTCCGATCACCAGCGGCGCGGCGTTTCGCGCCTGGAACTTCGCGACGGGCACGCCGCGCAGCGTCCCCTGGTGATAGTCGAGTGGCCCGGCCAGCATCCGTGTATACGGAACCATCAGGTCGTCCGTGGGCGAAATGCCGGCGGCATCCCACTTGTCAAACTCCAGGTTCCGCACTCCTTCGGTCGTCAGCAGGTTGGGATAGGTCCGCTCCAGGCCGGTCGGCTCTTTGGTGTTATGTATGGTCACCGTCAGTCGGTTGTCGGCGGCCGTTTTGAGCAGTCGATGAATGAATCGCGAGATGTCTTGATCGTCGCGGTCGAGAAAATCGACCATCACGCCTTGAATACCCCACCGCCGATAGAGCGGAAAGGCCCGGTCCATGTGCCGCTCGGCGGCTTTCCAATTCATCCACAGCCGCAGCCGCACGCCCTTGCTGTTGGCGTGGCGAATCACCTCCTCCAGATCGAGGCCGGCGACGCCTTGCACGATGTCGGCGCCTTGATACGGCACAATCGGGCCGCCATACCAGGCCACGTTGTCGAGGCCGTCGAGCGAGTGAAACTCAATTCCGGCCGCCGCGCAAGAATCGATGTAGTATTTGGCCGTGTCCGTATTCAGCCCCATGCGAAACGGCACGTTCTCCTCGTAAAAGCCATTCCACCAGGGAAAAGTGGTCTTGCCGGGCTTGATCCACGAGGTATCGCCAATCGCGTTCGGCTTGTTCAAATTAAGCACGAGGTCCGACTCGATGAAGCGCCGCGGATCAGCGGCGATCATCATCACGCGCCACGGCGATTCATGCGGCAAATCGGCGCGCACCGCCAGCTTCGCCTGCCGCGGCCGCGGAGCGAGCTTCGCGGCCAGAGAGGCGCGTTGATCGCCGGCGCGCGTCAGGTAGAGCGCGGCGTAGTCCGTCAAATCGGCTTCGAGAATGGCCGCCCAGCCCACGCTCGCCAACTCCATTAAAACCGGCAGCCCAATCAACTTGTCCGCTGCCAACTGCGAGAGGCGCAGCCGGCGATAATGTTCCTCATGCGGCGTTGTGAACGACGGCAACATCATGGCGAACGTCGTGGGATCGCCAGGCAACTGGAACTCTGTCCGTTCGGCGGCGAGTTCCAATTTCTCGTCGTCTTTTTGTTTCACAAAGCGATAGCGGAAAGCGACGCCATCGTCATAGGCGCGGGCCACGAACTGCCACCGTCGCTTCGGCATGGTGTTCTCACGAAAGGAGATCACCGCTTCCACGCCGTGATCCCGCACGCGGCTGCGTTTTCCTGGAAACTGGTTGTAGGTTTCGTCAAACGATCGTCGCTCGACTTTTTCAACGGCGCAGTCGCCGCCGAGTGTCGTGCCATCCGCCAATTCGACTCCCAAACGCGATGGCAGCACCGCGACTTTATCGTGGAACGATACACGGTAGCCGGCGCGGGAGCGGTCGTTGCCGGCGTCCTCAAGGAACACCTCAATGGCAACCTGTTCGTCAGGCGAGGCCACCACGACCGACGCTGCCGGCTGGCGGTCGTTCGCAAACACCACGTTCGCGATGTGCAGGAGAAGCAACGCTATGGACGCAATGTATCGGTACATGCCAACCCATCATCGTCGCGCGGCGCGGCGCGGTCAACCCGGCCGCCTGCGACTCGTCGTACGCCGAAATCTTAAACGGCCCCCAGAAACAGCCGCGCGTTCTTGATCCGTGCCCATTCGTGCCATCCGTGGTCGAACGGACTTCGTTTGGAACCACGGAGAACGCCGCCGTCCACGACGGCGCGGCTTGTTCGGTTTTCTGATCGCGGCTATTCTTTCGCATAGCTTTGCCCGGATGATTCAGTGGTCCGTAGCCGACTTCGTGAGAAGTCGGGCCGTGGCATCGTCACCGGAGATTTGTATGCCCAACAAGCTCTATCGTCCATCACGACACGGACGCTTGGCCTCTGTGGTTCCAATCGCACTCATCAACGTCGCTGCGATAACTGCCGCGGGTGGCGGGCTTGGCTGGCCATCGCAGGCCATCGCGCAAGAACAACCAGCAGTGGTGACGGGTGAGACGCGACTCCCGCCCGTTGCCAAGGAGGAGCTGCGCTACGCCGGGCGCGACTTCGGCGAATGGCGGCGGCAACTTCTCACCGACCTTGAGCCGAAAACACAGATCGCGGCCATCGAGGCGCTGTTGGCCTTTAGCAAAAAGGGTTATGCGGAGCAAGCGGTCGCCGCCATCGGCCCGGCGCTTGAGAGCAGGTCAGAGCAGGTGCGACAAACAGCGTTTAACGCGCTGGGCGAGATTGGGCCGGCGGCGGTTCCCGTGCTGGTCGCCGCGCTGCGCGACAAAGTGAGGTCGGTGCGCGCCGGCGCCATCCGCACTCTGGCTGAGATCGGCCCGGCCGCCCGCGAGGCGCTCGATCCGCTCGGACTGGCGGTGCAGGACGAAGACCAAAGCGTCCGTCAGGCCGCGGCGGAGAGTCTGGCCAAAGTGGGAGCGGGCGAAACGCGGCTGCTGCCGGCCTTCGAGCAGCTTGCCCGCAACGCCGACATGCGGATGAGGGTCGCTGTGCTGTCGGGATTGTCGCACGCGGGCGCGAACGATCCGCGTTTCGTGCCGCTGTTTCTGCGGGCTTTGGACGACGAGCATTGGGAAGTTCGCCAGTGGGCGGGTGAGGCGCTGATCCGCGGCGGGCCTCCCAGCCGCGAGGTCATTGACGGCCTGACGCGATTGATGCGGGAAGACATCGAGCGTTTTCGTCGCCGCCATCAATTTGACGCGACCGCGGGCGGCATCGTGCGGGCGTTGGCCCACGAGGAGCGGAACCTGGCCACGGTGGCGCCGGTGCTGGTCGAAGCGGCCTCGATCGTGCTTACCAACCCGGCATTCGCGCAGTGGTCGTGGATGGACGAGTTGTTGAAGGCGCTGGTACGTTTAGGCCCCAAAGTCGCGCCGGCCGTGCCGGCATTGGTCCAATTCATCGCCCTTGCCTCGCCCGCCCAAAGTTCGTCGATCATTTTGGCGATCGACGCTTTGGCGGCGATTGGCGAGGCCGCGCGCGAAGCCGCGCCGGCGCTGGAAGCCTGGGCCGCCGATGAAAACGCGGACATCGACATTCAAAGACACGCCGCCAAGGCGCTGCGCAGCATCCATTCCGACGAATAACGGGCCGGCCCGTCGATATTCTGTTGGACAAATGTCACGAGTTGAAGCTTTGATGCCACCCGCTTGCCGGGTGGATTTTCACGTTGGCTCTCTACCATCGGGCAAGCCGAGGGCATCTTCAGCAGATACTTTGGCAAGCCCGAGCCTGTCGACTTCGCAAACAGGCTCCGCATGCCAACGGTCAACTTTGAAGCGCTTGAAAAACGTGAACATGCGACGGTGCGGAGTTCCGCTACGCGGGGCGCGCCGCCTCGACCGGGGCTGGTTCATCCACCAGCGGCAGGCGAATGGTCGCGGCGAGCTCCGCGGCCGCGGCCAGCGCCTCGTCGCGCGGCAGGCCGCGAATCATTTCCAAACGAAACTGCTCGGCGCCCACGAGGCCGAGCAGATGCGGCGGCGGTTCTTCGTCCGGCGCCACCGCGTGTTCCGGCGCGACCAGCACCGCGTAAAACGCGGACAATTCATAAATGGCCGGCGGCAAAGGCCAGGCATGCCAGAGCTTTACCGACTGATCTTCGGCATCAACCAAGGCTCTCCGTCCGCCGGCGAAAAGCCACAGGCCGGCCAGGCACAAAGGCGCCGCGGCGGCGATGACAACCAACCAGCGGTTGCCGCCAAGATGGGCCGCTCCAGCCATACCAAAACCCAGCACCAGTCCCAGCACGAAACAAACGACGCCCATGCCGCGCGGCAGCAGGCCAAAATGGCGACGATAACTCCACACAGCGCCGGCCGGCGACACGTCGCGCGGCGGCGCGCCAGCCTCCGCGGTCGTCGCGACGGTCATATCAACGACGCCGGCCGCGGGCGGCCGCGCCAAAGGCAGTGACAAAAACCCCGCCACCTGCCGGGCCGCGAATTCCGCCACCTCCTCTTCGGCCAACTCAAAAAGTTCGATCCGCTCGCCCTGCGCGTTGAACAGGCAAACGCGCCAGCGCGGCAAAGCGGTATCCGCATTGAGACAGCAGCCGGCGGCCTGATACTGGCTAATATCGTCGAGCGTGCGCCAAAGCGGCACGATGACGCTCCACCAGCGCTTCAGCGTGCGCGTCTCGCGGTCGATGAGCAGGCCGCGTTCGCCGCAAAAAAGCGTGGCGCCGGTGGCAAACAACAGCGGCCCCAATACGATCATCAGCAGCGCTTCGCGCGACGATTGCCCCTTGGCCGCTTCGGCCAGCGCGGCCGCCATCACGATCGCCCCCGCCAGCATCACCAGGCAGCCCAGCATGCGCGGACCAAGACTCAGCCGCCGGCGATAAGCGAGCTTATGAGCATGACGAATTGCAATCCGCGGCATCCAAAACGTCCCGGCCGCGTGTCAAGTAAAGACGCGGAAAAAAGGAAATCGCTCGCCCGTCGGCCATTCTACAGCTTCGGCAACACGACCTCGACGGGCTTCGCCAATTTGCGAGGCTGTTCCATGCGGCGCCCGCTCGGAGGTGGCGGCGGGGGTGGGGGAGGGGTCTTGCCCGGTTTCGGTTTTGGCGGCGGCGGCGGCGGGGCGACATACGTCTCTTCAATGCGGAAACCGAGCGGATCTTTTAACTCTCGCTGAGCCAGCACGGCCCAAGGCGTGCCCACGTTCTGCTCGACGCAGCGCGTCAACAGTCGCGTCGCTTCCTTGGCCATACGCTCGCTCTGGCTGCCATAGTGCAAGGCTTTGTCCGGCTTGAACTGCCAGCGGTTGGATTTTTTGTCGACAAAGTCGGCCCCCTTGCCTTTCATCGTGGCGCAGGCCCAGTTGTATTCGTTGCAGCGCACCATCATGGCCAACAGCCGCCCGTAGCTCAGGTCGTACCAGGCCCGCCAGCGCGGCGATTTTTCCTTGGCGTAAACCTGCTCGAAGCCACGAGCGCCAAACACCCCCAGGCATTGCTGCAACAGCATGCTGTTATAGGCCGCGGTTTCTTGCGCCTCGCGCATTTCGTTGAAGTACGACGTGGCCGTGGGGGCGAAGCTCAACCGCGGCGTGCCCTTGAACTTGCGCTGCCGCGTCATATCGACCAGCGTGAGCACGGCCTTGCGCAACTGGCTGTGCGCGGCGGCGCGCACGTATTGGTCCGGCGAAATATATTCCGGCTCGTAACGGCGCATGGTTTCAATGGAAAACGGCGCGCCATCGCCCGATTTGTCTTTAATGAAGTACGCGCCGCCCGACTCATGGGCCAGCCGGGTGAGCGCGAACGGACCAAGCCCGGCGCGCAGTGAATCGTATTGGCTGCCGTCAAACCAATACGGCAGATGCAGCCGTTCCTCGCGCACGGCGTCGGGGCCGCGGTCGACCGGCACCTGATAAATCTTGCCGTCGGTGTGTTTGAAGGAAACCGTGCCTTGCTCTTTGCCAAACATGGCCGAGGGGCCGACAATGTACACCGGCACCACGTTGTGGCGGCAAAACTGCACGGCCTCTTCCAGCCGGTTGTAATCGTTGCCCGATTCGTCGGTCCAGATCACGACGATCACGCGGCGATGCTCCTGCACGCGTTGTTTTTGATAGCGTACGACGCAGGTGAGTACGGCCGAAAAAACATTCTCGATGCCCGAGGTGTCGGTGGGCACGCCCCGAATGGCCTGAACGATCTGGGCGTGATCGCTGGTGGGCGGCGCCAGTTCTTGCACGTTCTGGCCAAAAGCCACCACGCAACTCGTCAGCGCGTCGTCGGTGGCGCCGCCCGCCGCGTCGATCTCGCGATAGATTTGTGCCAGCCGCTCGGAAACCTCCAGCCGATCGGGCGCCAGGCTGATCGAGGCGTCCATCAGCCAAACCACCAGCACACGGCTTTGTTCGAGATTGGTGAGAAGCTCTTCGGTGATGCGATCGACGGCGCCCTCCACCTCCTGCACTTGCACGCCGACGCTGCCGGTATGCACCACCGTATCGCTAAGCTGAAACCCAGTCACGTCGCTGAGCAGCGGCGCCAACTCGACATTGGCGCTCAGCTCCGTCGGTTCCGAGACGCTTTCCATCATGGCGTCGTCTTCGACGATGGGCGCCATCGAGAGGGCCGTGGCGGCCAGCGCCTGTTCCGACTGTTCTTCAATCTCCTCGGCGGGCAAAAAATCGACTTCTTCGATTTCCAGCGGCGTTTCGTCGAAATTGGGCGCCACGGCCAGCAGCACTTCAGGCGGCTTGACGGTATCGACAATGGCCCATTGGGCGAGGGCCACCAGCAAGATGGCGTGGGCCACGCCGCTGAGCAGCGCCCCTTGCACGAAGCGCAGCACAAAGCCGCCGCCGGGATCGCTCGTTTGATAAGCTTCGGCAAGCAGATCGTTCTCGTCGAGCCAAGGCTCGGCCAGATAGCTTGATAACTGACGTAAAAAATTTCGCATGGCGTATCTCGCGCCCCGCGCCCGCCAGAACTGGGTGGTTTGCCTGTAGTGTAACGTCGTGGCGGCGAAAAGTCGAGTGGATGACAGAATTGCTGACGTTCGACGCCGCTTACTTCCGGCCGCTTTTGGTCATTCGTCCACATATTGTTCTTCTCAATCCCGCCGGCGTTTGACGATCATTGTTTTCCCGTCGTTCATCAGGTTAAAATAACCTGCGCGTCGCCAAGCGTTCTCCAAATCCACATAACACCGTCCGTGGCGACAAACGCTCACAAAAGGAGACCTGAATGAAGCCGAATAACTACCTGGCGGTATGGCTTATTCTGATGACGTTGTTTGCCCTCGATCCCGACACGGCCGCGGCGCAGATTCACTTTCGCAGTTGGGGAGACTTGGGCGGTCGTGCGGGTGTCACCGGCCAATCTGGCAGAGGGAATCGAGGTTCGACGGGCGACGTTTTTTCGCCGGATTCTCGGTACTTGGTGGCGCGGCCCGACCTACGGACGCTGGAATTGCGCGATCTCGAAAACGAGGGCGAAACGATCACGTTTCACCACGACGGAGCGGCGTGTTTTTGTCGGTTCTCACCCGACTCACGCACTCTGGCCGTCGCGGTGGAGCGATCATCGGGCGTCGGCGACTGCGAAGTGGTCGCCTGCTCGTGATCAGTACGACCTATTTGAACAAAGGCGATCCGCTGAATAAAACCGCCGTTTGGGACGTCGAAACCGGCCGGCAGTTGCATGAGTTGCAGACCTCGCCCGCCGACGCGCGTTATTGTTCTCTTTTTCCTCCCGCATTTTCGCCCGACGGCAAATTATTGGCGTACGTGCTCTGGCAACCGCCGCCCGCCATTCAGTTTGTCGACACGCGCACCTGGCGACCGCTTCGCAAGCTGGAAATGGAATTGGCGGAAGATTTGTCGGCGAATCCTAGCTCGTTGAAGCAATTGCGTTACTTGTCAATTTACGATACGAAGGTCACTCGGCGGGGGGCGGCAGAGCTGCAGCGTGCGCTGCCGGGCTGCCAGGTGGCATTCGTCCGATCGGTAGAGCCTTGACCGATTAGGACACTACCGCGCCGCGGCGAAGGTTGATCGAATTGTCGCCAAAAACGGAGGGGCCTATTGACAACAACTCGCCTGTACAGTATACATGCAGATAGATTGGGAAGCTGAGTTGTTCTGAAGGTGATTTCACGCCTGCTGATACCGATGAGTTTCGGAACGCCGGGCGGCGGCCAACGGTCGCAATACCCGGAACGCTCTGGCGCGGCCGGTACTCCGCCTCGGATGTCGGTGGAATTCGCAGCCGCGTCAATCCATGTCCGCCAGCCGGGTCAAGATGGCAAGCTCATTTCAGCCTGCCCACGAACGCCTCGATTTCGGCCAGCAGTTCTTCGCCGGGACGGGTCTCTTCGGGCGACCTGCCGGTGTAAAAACACAGTCCCCAAACACGGCCGTCCGACGCCCAGGCGGATACTTCAGCGTCCGGCGCCAGCACGATGGTTAGCTCCGGCAAGGTCCGGTCACTGCTCTTCAGGTGCAACAGTCCGCGTGAATCGAGCCAGGCGCGGCTGCCGTCGGCCCAACGCGCGATGCGTAGCCGAAAACGGGTGTTGGGTGGACCAGCGGTTGGTTCAAAGAATCGTAAATGCATCGTCGGTGTGGCCGCGGAACGGCGCATCAACAAACGCGATGGCGATGGTTCCATGTCAAAACGCCAAACCGGATCACGCCTCGATATGAGTGCCAGCCGACCGTCGCGATCGGCCGCGACCGTAAGGTAACGCCAACTCATGCTTTGCGAGGTTACGAGCGCGCTCGCCTCCGGGTACATGATCTTCCATTTTACGT
>DASVGM010000185.1:0-8351 GCA_036379555.1 Pirellulales bacterium
AAGCGGCGACTCGTCGCTGCCCCAGTAAATCGAGCTCTTCCAGCGCGAGCGGACCCTCGAGCATGGCCGAAATGGCCGCTCCGGCTTCGTCGCCTTGTTCGGTCCAAAGCCGCAACGCTCGGGCGCGAATGTAAGTTTCAGGATGCGAGACCCCCTCGGTGCGCGCGTCTTGCTGGCTGAAAATCTCGTCCGCCTGGCGCAAGTAACTCTCCGCGCTCACCTCGGTCAATTCGGTGGAAACCTTCACCAGCGTCGCAACCGTCGCCGCCAGATCGCCGGTAACAAGCCAGGCCGCCCGATCGCAAAACAATTCGGTGTACAGCGCGAACAACCGGGCTGTGGCGGCATAGACCGGCGTGGCCGCCGGATCGTTGGCCAGGGCGTCGAGCACGTGCGCCGCGATACGATAGTCTCCTTCCCGCTCTTCCCACAGCAGGCGATGAGCCAGTTCATGGCCAAAAACCGCCTTCAACTCCGTCGTGGTCAGCGCAGTGGCAAGCGGCCCGCTCAGCACCAAATGCACTTCGCCGGGCAAATAGGCGATCGAAGCGTTTAGCCCCTGCGGGTGCTGCGCCTGATAAAGTGTGATCGGCAGGTTGAGCCCCAACTTCGCGGCGACCTCTTCAACCAGCGCATAAAGATTGGGTTGGGTTTGCCGTTCCAGACGATAGGTTGATTTCAGCAAGTCGAGCCTGACGGCGGCCGCCTGACTCCCATCGTCGGTTTGGCGCTTAGCGAACCATTGCCAAACCGCCGGGTCTTCGGCCTTTAAGTAATCGACAACCTCGCGCTGGTACGCGAGCGTTGTCAAACGCGGCGGTTCCTGCGAAAAACGATCCATGCGACGAAAACGAGACAGCAATGGCACAAAGCGGCGCATTGTAGCTCTTAAGTCACGCGTTGCCCACCGACGCGGCTCCAGGGCGGCAATTCAAAAAGACGGCACCGTCTCATATCACCACATGAATGGTTGACAGTTGTTGCTTCGTTTCGTCGTGGCGGCGCTGGAGCGTTGATGCCACCCGCTTGCCGGGTGGAGAATCACGTTGGCCGTCTACACGAGGCATTTGCCACCAATCCCTTCTCCGATTTTCCGCCGCTTGGCCGCCTTCGGCGGCCAAGCGGCGGAAAATCGGGAGTTTGGGAAGGCCGCCAGGGTAGACGGCCAACGTGAAAACTCCCTCGGGCAAGCCGAGGGCATCTTCAACAATCACGTTGGCAAGCCGGAGACCGGCCATTGCGCAGGCCGGCTCCAAGTGCCAACTGTCAACTTTGAAACCCTTGAAAAACGTGAACTTGAAACGGTGCCAAAAAGACAAACTAGACTTCGCGCGGCCACGTGTGATATGTCTGTAGGGAGCGCTAGGAGGCGGAGCTATAACCCCCGTAATGGATCGTAATGGATATCGACAAACTTCAACCGACGGAAACAATGCGAGGGGACGACGCCCGTGAAACGGCGCTGCTGCGTTCGATGTTCGCGCACGCGATGGCCTACTTGCAAGGTTTTGATTGGTGCCAGCCGATCGTCAACAGCTACCTAGGGTTTGGTGTCGGCGAGGTGATCGCACTTTTTCTTTTCAAGTTTAATCCGCCGATTGCTGATGGCGATGAATGGCTTTGGGTAGTCGTGGGCGATTTGCCATCCGCGTATTTTGTAACGGATGAGGCACGCACGAGTAAGGATGCGCTGGAAGTCTACTGCGGGCTGATGGAATCCTGGAGTGATTCGGTCCTGCGCGGAACGGCGCTCGATGGTTTGTTTCCCGTGAATGCTTCGTCATCAACGGAGCACGCGGAAATGCTTCGCAACCGGATTCGTTTGATTCGCGACGAACTGATTCCCCGCGTCGAATAACGCCGTCACGCGGGCGCCTGCGAAAAACCAACTTCCACGCCTACCAGCGATTGACGCCGGTTTTGTTCCTTTCAGCATCAATCATCCCCAAACGGATCGACCGGCTGATTTGACTCCTCGGCTGCGGCGGGCTGAGGCGATTGACGGTAGCGCTGGCGATGCGCGATCGAGTCAAAGATCAAACCAACCACCAACCCCAAAAACGCGCCCGGTATCGCCGCCAGATTGCCGATGTTGCTTGGGCCGACAAAAGCCAGATTGGCCGACACTCCGACAAGCGCGCCAAGGACGGTCCCCTTGATCAGACAATTGTGGCCGTTGGTCAACCAGCGCCAAAAAGGCATGCGGCCGATCAGTGACCGACGCCAAACGCGAGAAGCCAAATCGACAACGTGCCGCGGGTGGTCGGCGTCGGCAAGGTCGCTCACCAGATACCAGACGCCCATCAGCACCATCAACCACAACAGCCCAAAGCCGAACGGCCCGGATGCCGCGGGCGAACGGTGGAACAGCACCGCGGCCAGAATCAAAATGGAGCCGGCTATCGCACGCACGATCGGTTCGTGTACGGAGGTGGGTCGGGGGAAGACGCTTTCACTTTATACAAGCCCATCGGCCTTCACATCGCTACCCCACGACACAAAACAGGTTCATCCGGATGTTGCGTACTTTTTCGCAACTGCTTTTGGACATCGGAGTTATGCCTTAAAAAAGCCACCGCTGCCGTGTCAGCGGGCTTCACGCACGCCGTTTCCGGATGAACCCGCTATTTCATCTACGTCGCCGACGCCTCCTTGCCTATCTAGGCAGCGGATTCCTGTATGAAGCGCGATCAGCTTGCCGCCGGCAGCGAGCGATGAAAATGCACGTGCCGCCAGCGACCGTCGAGACGCTGCCAGACGCGAGTTTCTTCGGTGGTGACGGTCACCGGCGCCTCGCCGGCCAGCTTTTGCACGAGCCGTACGTAACTGATCACGGCGGCATCGTCGCCCAGCCAACGCACCTGAGGCGACGCCATGCCGACGCAGCATGGGCTCGCCGCGCCGCCGAGCTCAAAATAGAAGCGATGAAACGGCAGCCCGGTAATCAACTGGCCGCGTCCCTCGGGCTCAAACGCCGAGAGCGACGGGTCGCAAAGCTCCTCGTAGGTTTGCCAGTCCGCCGCGAAGATGCTTTCCAGCAGGCGTTGATTCAGGGCCAATAGTTCGTCGGTCGCGTTTTGGTTCATCGTTGTCGCCAGTGTCTCGCCTCTCGTCGGTTGAAAACGCCGCCCATCTAAATAACCTCGCGTGGAAGGGGGTAATCACGCAAAAGCTATTCTTGCGGTTGCGCGCTATGGTTGCAACGCCACAGGCAATTTTTTTTGAGTTCCTCTGCACACTTTCTTCGCTCTAGTCGGCCCGACATCGAAGACGCTATCCGAAAACTCGGATTTCGCCGTGGCGGCGTATCGTGGGGCGGCTCGCCGAGCCGTCTTTTGCAGTCAGACGGGCCGGCGGCCCGCCCCACGGCGAGTTTTCGGATAGCCTCTAAGACGCTCTCGGCAAAACTACCACTCGGCTCGCGCCGCTTCGGCCGAGAGGCATTCCGCCCAGAGCAAGAGATCGTCGTGCGAAAGCGTGTTGTCGCGCACAAATTCCGTCGTGACGTGAGCGGCATGTCCCAACAAGCTGGCCGAGACCTGTAAACGGCCGTTCTCGCGGTAGGTGTAGCGCACTTCCACCGGCCAACCGGCGGGCAAGTTGGGGGGCAGACCTTGAATGACGCACAGCCCCACCTCCATGCAGGCGTCGGGCGAATCGCTCTCGCCTTCCATGACGGTGATCTTCACGTTTGGTTGGTTGGCCTTGTAGGTCTTAAAGCGGCCGGACGCCGAATGCGGCAAAGGCGTGTTCTTGGGGATGATAACGCGGTTGCGTTTGCGGCCTGTCAGCGGATCGACTCCCACCACGCCCAGGCTGTGAGAATTGACATTGGTGACCGCGAACTCGGTTTGACCGGTGCCGCCGCCCTGCCGCGTCATCAAGAGATCGGCATATAGCGCGGCGCCGTGGGCGACCGCTTCATCGGCCGATACGGAGTGGTCAACGGTTCTGCCGGCCAATTCGCCCAGCATGTGGATGATCATGGGCATGCGCGTCGATCCGCCCACCACCACGACGCGGTCGATTTGTCGCCAAGTCAGCCCGGCCTGCATGACGACAATTTCGGCCGTGGTGCGCGTCCGCAGAACCAAGGGAGCGGTAGCGTCTTCAAACTCCTGCCGTGTGACCTCGGCCTTATGCCGCTTGCCCTGAAAGTTGACGTACATCGCGGCCTTGCCGCGCTCCGAAAGCATTTTCTTGGCCGCCTCGGCGGCGATCCAAAGTTCCTGCAAGGCTTCGGGATCATCGCGCGGATCATCGCCCAGTTCTTGAGTCAACCGCTCGGCCGCCATCTCCACCAGTTTTTCGTCCCAGTCTTTTCCGCCCAGCCGCACGTCGCCGTCGGTGGCGATGGCTTTGAACGACTGGCCGGACATCTCGACCACGGTGACATCAAACGTGCCGCCGCCCAAATCGTAAACCAGCACGCGAATCGGCCGCTCGCCGCTCACCGCGCCCGAACGGTCCAAAAACCCTTCTTGATAGCCATACACGATGGCGGCGGCGGTAGGCTCGTTGAGAATGTCGAGCACGTCAAGTCCCGCGAGTCGTCCGGCGTCCATCGTGGCGCGGCGGCGCGTTTCGTCAAAATAGGCCGGCACCGTAATCACGGCCTTGGAGACGGGGCCAAGTTTGCGCTCGGCGTCGGCCTTCAGTCGCCGCAGAATGTAGCTGGAAATGACGGCCGGCGGCAGCCGCTCGCCGCCTATTTCCTTGCGATAGAATTTGGCGCCCATGTCGCGTTTTACGCATTCGGCCACGCGTTCGGGCTCCAGCGTCGATGCCAGCACCGCCTCACGGCCGACGACCGGCCCGTCCGTGTCAAACAGAACGACGCTGGGCGTCAGCAGGTCGCCGTTGGCATTGAGAATGCTGGCCGGCCGCCCTTGCGCATCAACATACGCCACCACCGAATAGGTCGTGCCCAGGTCGATGCCCACGGCTTGTCCACCAACTGGGGGAACGACACCGCCCATCGAAGGCAAAACCGCGGTTTCCGAATTGGACGACTCACCATCGTCGAGCAGCGCCAAGCCGGACATTTGCGCCGAGTCCGCGGCCACCTGTTTGGCGAGCAGGTCGGCCACGGCGATCACCTCGTCGCGCCAATCCGGGCGCAGCTTAATTCGTCCGCTGGAGGCGTCAAATACGCGGTCGCGAATGGCGAAGCAGAAGTCGTTCCAGCGCACTTGTTCGGGCGCGAGCAACCGAATCTGCATCGGCGCCAGTCGCCAGGCCTCGACATTGACGCGCTCGTTGAACGACTCATCTTCCAGCACGCTCGGTCGTTCGCCGACGATCTGTTGCAACGCCGTTTGCAAAAAATCGGGGCTGTGTTTGTCGAGCAGTAAGCGAAGGGTCGCGGCCATGGGGAGGGTTCGGGGTTCAGGGATGAGGGATGAGGGATGAGGGATGAGGGATGAGGGATGAGGGATGAGGCGCGCTTCCGCTTGCGCCAATTTGCAATTTGCATTTTGCAATTTGCATTTTGCATTTTGCCTGAACCCTGAACCCTTTCCGCGTTTCTCCCTTCAGGCAGCTATTAGCCGGCGCTGTTTTTGTTTACACTGGGTTTTGCCTCTCTGTCGTGTAACGGCGAGCGGCAATTGTGCAAGATACGCTCCGGTCGAGGGGTTCGGCAAGGGTTACCGTGGATGTTCGATCCGTATCGTAAATGGCTGGGAATTCCTGAAGATCAGCGACCGCCGACGCATTACCAACTTTTGGGGATTGCGCCGGACGAACACGATCTTGACGTCATCGAAGCGGCCATGCTGCGGCAAAGCGCGTTCGTGCGGAATTTTCAGTCGGGGCAGTACGCCGAAGACGCCACGCGGCTGCTCAATGAGATCGCGGCCGCCCGATTGTGCCTCGTCGATCGTAAAAAACGGTCCAAATACGATGCCGAGCTTCGCCAAAGGCAACCGGGAGCCGGTGCGCCGCCTCGTGCCCGCGATTCCGGCACGATCAGCCGAGCGCCGGCCAGTCCGCCGGCGCCGCCACCGGCCTTCGACCTCAATCAGCTTGTCGTGCCGGAACCACGACGTCCCTCCGCGACGGGCCGCCGTTTACCGGCAACCGGCGCGCGGGCGACCGGCCGGCGTCCGGCCTCGTCCGGCTCAGCCGGCTACCTATGGCAAGTGCCGCTGTTGACGATCGTTGTTGTTATCCTGGTGCTGATCGCCCGATTCATCGGGCATTCCATCGCCGTGCAGCAAGCCATACAGCGCCCGCCGTCAGCGGAGCAGACTATTTCGGAAGAGGAAAAGCAATGAAGCAGGGTTCAGGTTCAAGGGGGGTGGGGGTTGGGAATTGGGGCTTGGGGGCGGCAGAATTGATCTTCGCGTTACTGTGCTGTTTGACGTTCGTTCCGGCGACGCTCGCCCAGGCGCAAACGGCAGAGAAACAAAAGGCGACCCAGCCGCCGGATCTGCGCACGCGGCGCGAGGGCGACGACTGGCCGCGGTTTCTTGGCCCCACAGGGGATAGCAAATCGCGCGAGACCGGCATCCGCACCGCTTGGCCCGCCGAAGGGCCGCCGCTGGTTTGGCAAAAACGTGTTGGACAAGGCTATGGCATGCCCACCATCAGCCGCGGAAGATTGTTTCAGTTCGCTCAGATCGACGAGAAGTCGCGCTTGACGTGCCTGAATAGCGAAACCGGCGCTGAACTATGGAAGTTCGATTACACACTCCATTACGACGATCTCTATGGCTATGACAACGGGCCGCGCTGCTCGCCGGTCGTGGATGGAGATCGTGTTTACATCTTCGGCGTCGAGGGCCTGCTGCATTGCCTGCGCGCCGTCGATGGCAAACTGCTTTGGAAGCTGGATACGGCCGAAAAGTTCGGCGTCATCCAGAATTTTTTTGGTGTCGGCAGCACGCCGGTGGTCGAAGATGACTTGCTCATTGTGCAGGTCGGCGGCAGCCCGGAAGAAAGCAAGCAAGTGCCGCCCGGTCAACTCAACCGCGTGCGGCCCAACAGCAGCGGCGTGGTCGCTTTGGATAAATACACGGGCGAAGTCAAGTATACGCTCGGCGATGAACTGGCCGGCTATGCCGGGCCGGTGACGGCCACCATCGGCCGGCGGCGCTGGTGTTTTGTTTTTGCCCGTGGCGGGCTGCTGGCCTTCGAGCCGAAGTCGGGCAAGCTCGACTTCCATTATCCGTGGCGCGCCAGCGTGCTGGAGAGTGTCAACGCCAGCAATCCGGTGGTGGTGGGCGATCTGGTGTTTATTTCCGAAACCTACGGGCCGGGCAGTTCGTTGTTGCGCGTGAAGCCCGGTGAGTATGAGGTTGTTTGGAGCGACGAGAACAAGCGGCGTGACAAGAGCATGCAAACGCACTGGAACACGCCGGTCCATCACGACGGTTATCTTTACGCATCGAGCGGCCGGCACACCGAGAACGCCGAGCTGCGGTGCATTGAACTGCAAACCGGCAAAGTGATGTGGAGCGAACCGGGGCTGGGACGGTCGTCTTTGTTGTATGCCGACGGGCACTTTATTTGCCTCACGGAGCACGGGGCGGTGTTGCTCATCCGCGCCACGCCCGACAAGCTCGATGTCGTCGCTCAAACCCTGCTGCCGGCCAAAGACGCGGCGCCGCGGCCCGGCGGCGCACCAGCACGGTTGTTGCGTTATCCCGCCTGGGCGGCGCCGATTCTTTCGCACGGTTTATTGTATCTCCGCGGCGCCGATCGACTGGTTTGCCTGGAACTGATTCCAGGGAAGCGTTAGGTTCTACCCATGCCGTTAAAAGGATGGACTGCCCCCTTGTTAACACGGTTTTCAAGTGGCAGGGTATTGTTTTGTTCCGCCACCGTCCGGGTTTATCTGGGTTTGCCTCGACGGAGCAGCCAGTCGCTTGCAACGTCGCGGCGACTGACGGGCAATGTGGCCCTTCCGCGCGCCGACCACGCGATTTCAGCCCCAGCCGCGTACAATTCTCGCGCGTCATTGCCATTGACCCGATTCCGGCGGCCGTATCTTGACCTTTCCCGTTCGATGATCGTGCAGTCCGACCGCTGTTGAACAGGTTTCCGCGCGCGCTCAAAAGCCTGACTGTCTTCGTTCTCCCCCACTTTTCAGTTCGGAACGGAGCAAGATGTCCTGAAGTTGCCGTTGGGCGAGATGGGCGTGGTGCGTGTCGATTTTCATGGCGACCGCCGCATGATAGTCGTCGCGCGCATCGTTTAGCCGGCCAAGCTGGCGGTGACATTCGCCGCGTTGGTAGTGGGCCGTCGGCTGGTGGACGGGGTCGGGGCTCAAGGCCAGGTAACGCGTCCAGCAGTGGATGCCGGCCGCATGGTCGCCGCGGGTACAGGCAGCCATGCCCAGGTCGTAA